>JADFOP010000016.1 GCA_022562795.1 Nitrospinota bacterium | reverse complement strand
ACGGAAAAAGTTTTCTTGACATGATTTTTGTTTTATAGTATGATAGGTTTCGAAAAATAAAAAATTTCAATAGTCTCTTCACTTAGCGTTTGAGGATGAACGCTAGTGGGGAAGGTGATGAAGCCTTCCGTCAGGAGGAATCTTGGTGGAGGGCTTTTTTTGTGGTAAAGGTAGCCGTCAGGCGGCCTGGACGCACCCCTTCTCTCTCAGAGAACATTCCCGCGCGAAGCTGAACAAATGAGGAATAACTCTATATGTATCGATATATAATATATCTATACATAGCCTACGCACCTTATCAAAACCAACGAAGTGCATTGTACGTGGTTGGACCTAGTCCTCCCAAGGAGGGTAGGACCGTGGTCTCCGAGCCGTAGGAACGCGCATACGGCTTGGCGCGGACAGAAAGGAGGAAGGTTATGAGAAGACTGGCAACTTTATTAGCCGTAGCGGTCCTTGTGGTGGCCTTTGGTGTTGTTACCACCACCCCAGCCAGTGCCAAGCCGAAGCGCAAGTTCGGCCGGCTCAAGGCCCCTAAAAATGAAATCTGGCTGATCCATCATTACGATAACCGCACTGGCGACTTCTCCGGTGCCCCTGTGTTCGAGGATAGCGGCGAAACCAAATTCAGGGGGCGGATCGGGGGCATCGGTAGGGCCACCGTCGAGCAGAGCGCCGCGTGGACTTTTAACTCCTACGCGCTGGACGGCGGAGTTGACCCAGCAGGACCATGCGCCCTCGCATACACCAGCTATAACCCCAGAACCCTGGTCCGAATCCACACCCACGCCGGCGTGAGCACAGAAAATGTAACCGCTCCGCTAACCCTAATACCAGGCGATGAGTTCCCGTTTGCCGCCGACGGGAAGGGAGACAACTTTAGTTCCAGTGGTCTTGATGTCGGCACTCGCACCTTCACCGGAATCATCAAGATCACCAAGAAAAACGGCGCGACCATCAACGGCATAATCCTCGGCGGCTACAACTGTGAGGTGAAGGTATTCACCACGGTAGGCGGCCATCCGCCGGCGGGCGTGTTCGATTTCACCCACACCGATACGCACAACACCGTCACCACCGTGTTTAAGATCACGGGCGGCACAAAGAAATTCGCCGGCGCAAGCGGCGATGGCGTGCTCTCCTTCACCTACGACACCGACGAGCCCCACACTCTCCTCGACGCCCACATCACCATTTTGATTTTGAAGTAGGCGGACGACAATGAAAAGAAATATGTGACGGCAGGTGACTTTGTGCAGAGGGCGGGGCCAGGCGGCGCCCTCTCCTTTTCCCCGCCCCCTAGACTTTCCTCAAAAGGCCTGTATCCACTCGTGTAGCTCGTAGCCGGTCCAGATGCCTCCGGTCCAGTAGGGGTCTTCCTCGATGAGGCGGCGGGCCTCGTCCTCGCCCTCGACCTCCAGGATGGCGAAGAGCTTCGTTACATCCTTCGTCGGCCCGATGGTCACCACCTTCCCTTCGTCTTTGAGAGCCTGCAGGCGGGCCAGGTGCTCGGCCCGGTATGGCTCCCTCTTCGTTACGGCATCCTCCGCGTAGGTACCGATGACGACGTATTTCGGCATCTGTTGAACCTCCTTATTTATGGCGAAGATTTCGTTTGATTGATCCGGCGCCCCTCCGGGGCCCTCTGGACAGCTCCCCGCCCGTCGGCTATCTTGGACGGATACGAGGGGAAACACCGCGATCCCGGTAGTCAAAGGCCGAGGGCGGGCTCCAGGGCCGCCCTCCAGAGCAACCTTACCACGGACGGCCCCATGACACACGACCCGAAGGCCTGGTCCCACCAGGCCCGGCACATCAACAGGACCAACCTCCAGGCCATCGTCGCCTACTACCGCCGGTACAGCCTCGCCGTCTCGGTGGGCCTGGCGGCGCTTCTGGCCACCAACGCCTGCGTAATGGCCATCCCATGGCTGCTGAAGTGGGCCATCGAGGCGATAAGAGCCGGAGGGGGCCGTGCTGTCGTGGGCCCACTGGCTTGGGCGATTGTCGCGGCGGCTCTGCTCGGCGGGGCCTTCCGCGTTGCCAGTCGGGTGGTCATCTACTGGGCTGGCCGCCGGGTGGAGTACGACATCCGAAACGACCTGTTCGGCCACCTCCTCCACCTGCCGCCCGCCTTCTACGACCGCACCCGGGTGGGCGACATCCTCTCGCGGGCCATCAACGACACCTCCGACATCCGGATGCTCATCGGCCCCGGAATCCTCCAGGTCGCCAACACGGCGATAGCCTACGCCGCGGCCATCACCATGATGATGCTGCTGAGCCCCTTCCTCACCCTCTGCGCCCTGGCCCCATACCCATTAATGTTCCTCTTCGCCAAACGCTACACCCGCCGTCTCTACGACCTCTCGACCCGTATCCAGGAGGCACTCTCCGCCATCTCGACCCGGGTCCAGGAGACGGTCGCAGGCATCGCGGTGGTGCAGGCCTACGTCCAGGAGAGCTCAACCCAGGCGGCATTCGAAGCCGAGTGCGACGCCTACTACCGGCGGAGCATGGAAATGGTCCGAGCCCGGGGGGTGGTCTACCCGCTGCTCGGCGCCATTGCGTCGCTCGCGACCCTCATCGTCATCGGGGTGGGCGGCCGTGAGGTGATTCTCGGACGCCTGACCCTGGGCGACTTCGTCGCCTTCCACGCCTATCTCGGCCTCCTGCTTTGGCCGACGATCGCAATGGGGTGGATTCTAACCGTAATCCAAAGGGGCCTGTCGGCTCTCACCCGCATCCAGGCTGTTTTGGCGACCCCTAGCGAGGCCGCCGACCGACCTGACGCCGTAGCCATGACGGCTCTGGCAGGACGGATCGAGGTCCGCAACCTTACCTTCGGCTACAACGGCTTCGGGCGGCCGGAAGACGACGGCCAGCCCGCTACCTCGGAGCCCGTCCTCAAGGGGGTCTCCTTCACGGTCGAGCCCGGCACCACCTTAGCCATAGTGGGTCGGACGGGAAGCGGCAAGTCCACCCTGGTGCGGCTAATGGCCCGCCTCTACCGGCCTCCGGACGATACCGTCTTCACCGACGGCGTGGACGTCAACCGCCTCCGGCTCGCCGACCTTAGGGCCCGCACGGGCTTCGTCCCTCAGGAGAGCTTCCTCTTCTCTGCGACCATCGCTGAGAATATCGCCTTCGGCCGCCCGGATGCGCCCGCCCACGAGATCGAGCGGCTGAGCCGGGTGGCGAGCCTCGCTGAAGAGGTCGCCGCCTTCCCGGCGGGGCTGGAGAGCGTCGTGGGCGAGCGGGGGATCACCTTAAGCGGCGGGCAGCGCCAGCGGGTGGCCCTCGCCCGGGCGCTATGCCTGGAGCCGACGATTCTCATTCTCGACGACGCCTTGAGCGCCGTGGATACCGAGACGGAGGAGGCGATTCTCCGCTCCCTCGAGGAGACAACCCGTGGGATGACGAAGATTGTCATCAGCCATCGGGTTTCGACCGTCCGGGGAGCAGACCAGATTATCGTCCTCGACGACGGCCGTATCGTCGAGCGGGGCAGCCACGCCGAGCTCATGCGGGCTGGGGGCCTCTATGCCGATCTGGTCGAGCGCCAGCGGCTCGAGGAGGCCCTCGAGGCGGTGGAAGGGTAACCGTGCAGAGGAGGCGGGCCCGTCTATCTGTTTCGGATATGAGAGGTCCCCAAGCATGACCATGCGACCAGATCCATTCCGGGAGGAGGCAATCCTCGGAAGGGCCTACGACGCCAGGCTCGTCCGAAGGCTCTGGCCCTTCGTTCGTCCCCACCGCCGGTGGCTGCTCTTCTCGCTACTCCTCATGCCCGTTTCGACCCTGGCCGGGCTGGCCCAGCCCTACCTCATCAAGGTCGTCATCGATAATCACATCGTACCTGGCGCCCTTTCCGGGATCGGCCTCGTGCTGGCGGCCTTCCTCGCCGCCATCGTATTGGAGTTCGCCGCCCGCTTCGGCCAGCTCTACTGGATGAACCTGGCTGGCCAGCGGGTGGTCCTCGACCTAAGACGGGAGCTCTTCGCCCACCTCCAGCGCCAGGACGGCCGCTTCTTCGACCGAAACCCGGTCGGAAGGCTGGTCACGCGTCTGACCAGCGATACCGAGGCGGTGAGCGATATGTTCGCCTCCGGCATAGTGGCCATCGTGGCCGACGTTGCGATGCTCTTGGGAATCGTAGTGGTGCTGTGGCTCATCGCGCCCAAGCTCGCCCTGGTGACCTACACGGTGCTGCCCCCGCTGGCCCTCATCGCCCTCTTCTTCCGGGCCCGCATCAGGGATGCCTTCCGCGCCATCCGGCTGCTCGTGGCGCGACTCAACGCATACCTCCAGGAGAACATTATCGGCATGAAGGTGGTTCAGCTCTTCGGCCGAGAGGGGCGCAATTTCGAGGCCTTCCGAGCCATCAACGACGAGCACTTCCGGGCCAACCATCGCTCCAACATATACGACGCTTCCTTCTACACCGTCGTCGATACCCTCGCCTCGGTCACCCTGGCCATGCTCGTCTGGTACGGCGGCGGCGAGATTCTCCGAGGGGCCCTTACCTTCGGCGTGCTGGTGGCCTTTTTCGAGTACGTACAGCGGTTTTTCCTGCCCATCCGGGACCTTTCGGCCAAGTTCACCATCATGCAGCAGGCAATGGCCTCCCTTGAGCGGACCTTCACCCTCCTGGACGCCACCCCCACAGTGGCTTCACCGACCGAGCCGGCCCGTCTGCCCGCCCGCGCGCCCGAGCGCGGCGGAGCAGTGGCTTTCGAGGGTGTCTGGTTCAGCTACGACGGCGAGGATGAGTGGGTCTTGCGCGACCTATCCTTCCGGGCCGAGCCGGGAGAGACGGTCGCAATCGTCGGAGCCACGGGGGCGGGCAAGACCACGATCATCAAGCTGCTGGAGCGCTTCTACGAGGTCGGGCGGGGCCGCATCCTCCTCGACGGCGTGGACATCCGCTCCCTTGAGATCGAGCAGCTGCGCCGCCGCATCGCCCTGGTCCTCCAAGACGTCTTCCTCTTCGCCGGGACTGTGGAGGAAAATGTCCGGCTCGGCGAGGGCCTTAACACCGAGGCGGTCGCCCGCGCCGTGGAGGCCTCCAGGGCGGGCCGCTTCGTCCACGCCCACCCCTCCGGGTTGAGAATGCCCGTTGCCGAGCGGGGCCGCAACCTCTCTGCGGGCCAGCGCCAGCTCATCGCCTTCGCCCGGGCCCTGGCCTTCGACCGCCCCATCCTGGTGCTCGACGAGGCCACCTCGAGCGTAGATACCGAGACAGAGGGCCTCATCCAGGAGGCACTCCAGGTGCTGCTCGAAGGCCGGACCGCCATCGTCATCGCCCATCGGCTCTCGACCATCCAGGGGGCCGACCGCATTCTCGTGCTCCACAAGGGCCGCCTGAGGGAGGAGGGAACCCACCAGGAGCTCCTCGCCCGCCGGGGCTTATACCACACCCTCTACCAGCTCCAGTACAAAGGTCAGGAGGCGGCATCAGGCCGGGAGGTTGCTCGGTGAGGAGGAGGCGGGCGCAATGGGAGTCCGAAGAGGAGCCAAACACCCGCCGATCGATCCAATCCGGGGGGGCGCGGGCGGGTCTAGAGGGTAAAGTCCGAGGGACAGGGAAACTCTCGTCTGCTATTATACGGTGAGAGAAGAAACCCGAAGGTAAGGAGGGATCTAACGATGAAGCGCCAACGGTTAAGGCGAGGCGTACTGGTCGTGGGGATTTCGGTCGTGTTCCTGGCCGGCTCGGCCTGGGCCATGGGGAAAAAGCCCCCTAAGGCCGAGGTGACGGAAAAAACCCTGGGCGAGGGCGGCACGATGACGAAGACCTACGATCCAGAGACGGGTATGCTTATGGATAAGACTATCGGCCACGGCGAGAAGACCATGATCCTCGAGAAAGAGCCCCACTCGGGCGCCACCGTGGAGCGCTCCTGGGGCTCGAGTCCCACCGGCCTAGGCTCATCCTCCGGTCATGGTCCGAGCTCCCATCCCGGCAAGGGCCAGGGCAAGGGCAGGTGGTAGGAACACCCTCGTCATCATTCCTTAGCCTACCTCATCCCCGGCCGGGCTGACTCCGTCTGCCCGGCCCCGCCGGGGCCGCTCCCATACCCTCTACCAGCTTCAGTACAAAGGTCAGGAGGCGGCGCCGGCGAGGGATTCTGTTCCACATTCGGAAATTTCCGGAAAATGACCCATGCATCACGGATGTTACATTATGCGCCATAACATGAACAAAGGGTGCATCTTATCGTCAATATATTGACACCCTCAACGAGGCCGACCATCCCCGCTATCCTAGCTTAATCAATCGCTTACACCGATTTTATAACATTCTCCAACATCATGTTTCGCAGAACCAAACTAGAGGCACGAATTTTGCATAATAATCAATTGAAGTTAAACGGGGCCGACCGGCTGGTCGCTCCCGACGCCCAGTGGAGGACGTCGTGGCAACGCCTATCATCTACGACGACATCGCGGGCGTGACCCGCTGCTCGGCATGCAGCGAGCCCATCCACCGCGAGTGGGCCTCGATCGACGAGGACCACTTCGCCTCCATGCGCCGCCTCTCCGTATGGTGCTCATTCTGCGGCATCACCAGGGCCGAGGAACGAGCCATGCCGTGCGTAGAGTGCCCAAAGTGCGAAGTGGTAGGAACCGCCTGATGGGTCGCGCTGAGTCAGCCACAATCCCGCTGCCGGTCCTGGAGGAGGAAGGCGAAGAGATCCGCTACCTCGCCGACAAGCTCTGCCGCCTCTGCGAGCTGACCAAGCCCATCCCCGAGCAGGACGACGTCTGCGAGGACTGCTGGGCTCTGCGAATGGCGGGCCGGGCGGTCGTCACCTGCCCCTTTTACCTGTTTGAGGTCCAAGACCCGAACGTGCCCGACGGGCGGGTGCCGATCGAGCTCTGCTACAGCTGCTCCTTCCGAAGCGGCTGGACGGAGGACCTGGGGCCCATCTGCAACCACCCCATCGCCGTCGATATAGTCAAGCGCTGGGAGGTGGAGCTCGTCCACTGCCCGTTGGAATCAACCCTGGCGCAGGAGAACCGCTTCGTGCCTCTTGAGACAACCTGCAAGGGTTGCCGATGGCACCGAGGCGAGCTGGTCATGGAAGCTGGCCGATACGTATACTGCGGCATTCCGTACGAAATGACGGTCCGGCCGGCCGAAAAGGCCCGAGAGAACCAGCCCGACCCCCCCGTCAGGGATGAGTCCTCCAGCGGTCCCAGGACAAGCGGTAGGACCGGACAGCCTAGGTATGGGTTTTTGAAAAAGTGAAAACTGTTAGCTATCAACCACATCTCAAGGTCTGTCCCTTTTGCATTGCCTCGCTTGAGGGCATGGAGTGGGAGGATCACTTCCTCATCCACTACGTGGAGATAGGCTTTGAGAATGCCGAGGTCGTCTTCGCTTCGCTTGTTTGCAAGCCCCTCGCCACCCAACTGAGAGAGGATAAGGGTCCGTTCATCCACTCCGCCGAGATCGCAAATATTCAACTCCTGGTCCCGATCAGAGCTCATTACAGGGAGATGACTGCGGGAATTCCTCTTGCGGGGAGGGTCCACAGCGAGGCGGTGCACTAGTTAATGGCGACTGAAACAGAACGTCGATTGTCCAGACCATTAAGGGCTCTGTGCGAGAGTCCTAGCCCTCTAGGCGGATGAGGACCTTTCCGAAGATCTCCCCTGCCTCGATCCTGCGATAGGCCTCGACAGCCTCCTCCAGGCCCACGACGTCTGCGATGACGGGCTTCAGCATCCCATTGGCCACCAGCTCCAGCACCTGCCGGAACTGGGCTGGCGAAGGGCCGTAGAAGGAGCCAATGAGCTTGAGCCGCCGCATGATTACGCGGCCCAGCTCCAGCTTGCCCTTGTACCCTGTGACCACCCCGTAGATTAGAATCCGCCCCTCTTCGGCCGCTGCGGCGACACTTTTAGGGAGGGTCGCCGCCCCGGTGGACTCGAATATCACGTCGGCCCCTCGGCCCCCCGTGGCCTCCAGCACCGCCGCCGCCACGTCGTCCTCCCTGTGGTTGATAACCACCTCGGCCCCCATCGCCCTGGCGCGCTCCATCTTCTCGGGACTTCCGGCGGTGGCGATGACTCGCGCGCCCACGAGACGGCCCACCTGGACGGCGCCCACCCCCGTGCCGCTCCCGGCGGCCCAGACCAGCAGCGTCTCTCCGGGCTTTAGCTGACCGTCGCGGATGATGGCGTCGTAGGGCGAGCCCAACGAGACGATGGCCGCGGTCGCAGCCGCCCCGTCAAGCCCTTCGGGAAGGGGGACGCAATTGGCCTCAGGCGCCGCGAGAAGCTCCGCGTGTCCGCCCTTGGCGTGCTCGCCGATGATGCGGCCTGGGCCGAGAAGCGGGTTGACCGCCACGCGTCGGCCGACCAGGGCCTCATCCCCGCCGGGCCCCACCTCCTCGACGGTGCCTACGCTCTCGACCCCGTTTATGTGCGGCAGCGGAAGATTGGGGTCGAAACGCCCCCGAAAAAGAAGGGTGTCGACGAAGTTGATCCCGGAGTAGGCAACCCGCACGACCGCCTCGCCGGGCCCCGGCGACGGTGTCGGCTGCTCTCCGACCTTGAGGACATCCAGATCGCCGAACCGGTCGAAGTATAGAGCGCGCATGGGTCTCCTCACAAATTAGGGGTGATGGGAGAGATCAGCAGAATCTTCCCTCTCAGGCTATCAAATCCCGTAGGAAAACGAAACCCAGCCTAGGCGCCCACCCGGCCCCAAAAAAACCCTTTTCTGCCCATTAAAACATGGTATAATAGCTATGATTTCTCCTCGGGAGGGGAGAAGACGGCGCACGCTCGAAGCCGTCCTCATGAGCTAAGTGAGAGCTGCATGAGGCGTGGTGGATGGCGCGGGCTTTGGAGGGAGCGTGGGAATGGGTCACCCCGTAAAGGAGGTCAAGGAAGATGCGCTCGTTCTACCTTGGGCTTACGCTCGCTCTAACCGTCGTGGCAACCACCGCCTGCGCGCCCTCTGTCGACAAGCTCCATTCGGTCAAACCCGGAATGACCAAGGAGGCTGTGACAGAGAGCTTTGGGCAGCCGACCGTCGTCAAGGCCATAATCAGGAATCGCCATGGCCAAACCATCGAGGTCTGGGAGTATAACCTGGCCCTGCCCGATGACCCCGATGAGGAGTCCTTCAAGAAAATTACCGCCACCGTGACGGCGGGTCTCGCCTCCCCCGCCTGGCTTGTGCAAAATACCAAGCCCTACTGGTTTTATTTTCTCGACTCGAAGTTCGCCAAATGGCAGGAAGCCGGAGACTGGGAGGTGGAACTGGAACAGCTACTGGAACACCGCCTGCAGGTTCCGTAACGCCTCTAAGCCGGGCACAAGCCACCTGAACGGCCTATCAGCACGCTGTTGCAAATTCACCTGCAGGGAAGGGAATAACCTCTATCCCTACCAGGATTTTTCCACTCCGACCAGCTTCACACCCTCTCCTTAAAAGGACGAGATTTAGCGGAAGATGGTGACGATGTCGCCGTGGGGAAAGCCGCGGCGGTCGAGGTAGCCCTTCAGACGGCGCCGGACGGTCGTCTCGTCGAGCCCGCGGTAGGCCTCAAGGCGGCGGAGCGCAACCTCCCTTGCGACCTCCCGATCGGATCGTCCGGCCCAGACCTCCTCGACGGCCTGGGAGGTCGGATTATTACTTAAAAATTCACCAATTTCACCCCTCTTCCTTGATAAGTTCACCTATAAAGGTTATGTTAAATATACGGTTCAAGCGTCCCCTGCCTGGGATCAGGACAAACAACAGATGGGAAGCGAAAGACGTTACGAAATCGGATTTACGAGAAAGGCCCACAAGAGGTATCAGAAGCTCCCGAAAGCGGTCCAGCTCAAGCTCGACCGAATCGCCTAGCGATGGGTGACGAATCCCAGAACGAGGACAAAGGGCTTCAAGCACCTTCCCGGCACTAACGAGTATCGATGCTGGGTGGGGCTTCATCATCGTGTCGAGTGGATGGTGGATGACGAGGCGCGAGCCGTCACCATCGTCGCCGTCGGTTCAAGGGAGGGGATGTAGCGAAAAAGTCGGGGCATTACCTCTGGAGGAGAAATGATGGTCAAGGGAGCGAGACGAGAATCGAAAGAACGCAAAAGCGCAGCGCGACCGAGGCCTAGGGCCGCCACGGCACCGGAGCCTATGGCCCCGATCCCCAAAGTGTCAGTCTATGGAGAGGCGACGCTTCAGGACACCCAGGTCGTTATCATCCAGGCTGATGATTGGGAGGCCCTCATGGACTGGATGGAAGATCTGCGCTCGGCCGAGCGGTTCGAGGAGGCACGGCGCGAGCCGCCCGAGGCATTCATCCCCTATGCCGAGGTCAAGCGGCGGCTCTGGAAGAACAACATCAAAAAGGTCAGGATGGCGAAGGGGATGAAGCAGAAAGAACTCGCCGAGGCGCTTGAGTGCCAACCGTCCTATATCTCGAAGATCGAGAAGCAAGACTATCGGCCCTGGGCCTCGACGCTTGAGAAGGTCGCCGAGGCCCTTGGGTGCGAGGTGGAGGAACTCATCTAAATGTGGACAGCCCGCCTGAGATCCGCCTCAGGCGGATCCCCCACAAGGGCTTGTCCGCTATTTAAGGCTGGCGGGACCTTACAGGGACGAAATCTCGCGGAGGATGGTGACGATGTCGCCGTGGGGAAAGCCGCGGCGCTCGAGGTAGCCCTTGAGGCGGCGCCGGACGGTCGTCTCGTCGAGCCCGCGGTAGGCCTCGAGGCGGCGCATCGCCACCTCTCTTGCGACCTCCCGCTCGGATCGTCCGGCCCAGACCTCCTCTACCGCTTCTTCGACGAGGCCTTTCTCGATCCCCTTCCGGGATAACTCCCAGCTCAGGCGGCGGCGGCCCATGGGACGGGCCTCCATCAGGTAGCGGGCGTGGGAGCGGGCGAAGGCGGTGTCGTCTAGGTAGCCTACTGAGGCGAGGCGCTCGACGGTCCGGCGGATGACGGCGGGAGAAAATCTCCGCTCGGCGAGTTTGGATTTTATCTCGGCCACCGAGCGGGCCCGGCGGGCCAGAAGGCGGTGGGCGGCCTCGCGGGCTTTCCGAAGCTCCTCTAAGCCGGGCTCGGCCATCATACCGCGCTGGCTCTGGGCGGATGGGGGAGACGGGCCCTTAAGCCTCGGCCTCCTGAGTCTCCTGGACCTCGTGGATCTCCTGGACCTCGTGGGTCTCCTGGACCTCGTGGGTCTCCTGGACCTCGTGGGTCTCCTGGACCTCCGCGGCGACGGCGGGGAGCCCCAGGGAGTCCCGGACCTTGCCCATCAGGTCGCCGGCCACATCGGGGTGCTCGGCGAGGAAGCGCTTGACGTTCTCACGGCCCTGGCCGATCCTCTCCTCACCGTAGGTGAACCAGGAGCCGCTCCGGTTGATCAGGTCGGCCGCCACGGCGAGGTCGAGCAGGTCGCCCTCCTTCGAGATGCCCTTGCCGTACATGATGTCGAACTCCGCTTCCCGGAAGGGCGGGGCGACCTTGTTCTTCACCACCCGCACGCGGCAGCGGTTGCCCAAAACCTCGCTTCCCTCCTTGATGGGGGCGAGCCGCCGGATGTCGAGGCGGACCGAGGAGTAGAACTTGAGCGCGTTTCCGCCGGAGGTCGTCTCAGGGTTTCCGAACACCACCCCGATCTTATGGCGGATCTGGTTGATGAAGACGACGCACGTCTTGCTCTTGGAGATGACGCCGGCGAGCTTGCGGAGCGCCTGGCTCATGAGGCGGGCCTGGAGGCCCATGTGGGCGTCGCCCATCTCGCCGTCGATCTCCGCCTTGGGGACGAGGGCCGCCACCGAATCGATTACGGCGACGTCGAGGGCGCCGCTCCTGACCAGGGTCTCTACGATCTCGAGGGCCTGCTCGCCCGTGTCGGGCTGGCTGACGATAAGCTCGTCCATCTTGACCCCTAGGGCCTTGGCGTAGCCCGGGTCGAGGGCGTGCTCGGCGTCGATGAAGGCGGCGATGCCGCCCCTCTTCTGGGCCTCGGCTATGATGTGGAGGGCCAAGGTGGTCTTGCCGCTCGCCTCCGGCCCGAATATCTCCACCACGCGACCCCTCGGGAGACCTCCCACGCCGATGGCCGCATCGAGGGATATCGAGCCCGTCGGAATCGCGGGCACGTCCATGATCTCCTGGTCCCCGAGGCGCATCACCGCGCCCTTGCCGAACTGTTTCTCTATCTGGGCGAAGGCCAGCTCGAGGGCCTTCTCCTTGCCTGTCGCTTTGGTTGCCATGGTGCCGCTCTCCCCCCATGAATGCTGATCAATGGGCTGATGCCCCTCAGGGGCACCGCTCCTACGTGGCCGGATGATGCACTATAACATAATATAACTTCCCATTCAAGCCTCTTCCAGAAAAACCTCCTCCAGGGCGGTGTAGAGGGCGCCGGAAGGCTTAAGGGTGCTCTGGTATAGGACGATCCGGTCCACGGTTATCTTACCTAAATCGACCCCTCTATGTTCCTCGAGGGCTTGGGCGACGGGCCCGGCGCGGGCGGGCACTTTGATGCGGGCCAGGGTGAGGTGCGACCGGAAGGGACGCCCCTCCGGCTCGAAGCCCAGCGGCTCTAGGGCCGCCTCCAGGCGGGCGTGCAGGGCGGCCAGGTCTCCCGTGGGCTCATCCAGTCCGACCCAGACGACACGGGGCCAGCGCTCGTTGGGAAAGGCCCCGACACCGGCGACGCGAGCCTCCATAGGCCGAAAGCCGCCGGCCGCCTCCTCCATGGCGGCCCGAATGGCTGGGACCCGGTCATCGGAGACTACGCCTAGAAACTTGAGCGTCACATGGATGCCCATGTGCTGAGCCCACCGGGCCTTGAGGCCTGCCTGGCTCATGGATTTCTGGAGCTCGCCCAGGGCCTCCTTGACGGAGGCAGGGAGGTTGACGGCGATGAAGGCCCGTATGGCGCCCTTCCCTGACGGGCGGGTCATGATCTCGCCTCCTCCAGGTACCGCCGAAGCAGGTCGAGGGCCGCCCGGCAGGTCGCCTCCTTCACGCTCAGGCGGTCTCCCGAGAAGCGGTGCTCCTCGCTGAGGGTCTCGCCGCCCTGGCAGGCCAGCGCTACGTAGACGAGCCCGACGGGTTTTTCGGGCGTCCCTCCTGTCGGCCCAGCGATGCCCGTCGCGGACAGCGCCACGGCCGTTCCCGCCCGGCTCCGAGCCCCCTCGGCCATGGCCCGGGCCACCTCGTCCGTGACAGCTCCCGCCTGCTCGAGAAGCCCGGCCGGCACACCGAGGAGCGCCGTCTTGGCCTCGTTGGAGTAGGTCACAAAGCCCCGGTCGAAGTATGCCGAGCTGCCTGGGACGTTGGTCACGGTATGGGCGATGAGCCCGCCGGTGCACGACTCCGCCACCGCCAGGGACCATCCCCGTCCGCTCAAAAGTCGTCCTACGGTCTCTTCAGGCCGATCCGCCATCGGCTCTCTAACGCCCTACGCGCCCGTTGCCAGCCGGAGCGCCTGAAGGCAGAGGTTGGCCGCTAAGCCGGCCGCCAAGTCGTCAGCCACGACCCCGACGCCGCCACGCAGCTCCTCCAGCCCCCGCCAGGGTTTCCAGATGTCAAATATCCTAAAGAGGACGAAAGCCGCCCCTACGTACAAGGCAGTCCTGGGCAGAAGCGCCAAGGCGATCCACTGGCCCACGACTTCATCTACTACGACGGGTTTGGGGTCGGTCTCGCCGAACGCCACCTCGGCCTGGCCGGCCAGCCAAACGGCCGCAGGAACGGCGAGGGCGAGGAATGTCAAAGTCCCAACCGTCCCCTCGGGGAAGATGAGAAGAAACAGGGCGACCCCTAAGAGGCTGCCTGCGGTCCCAGGAGCCACGGGGGTGAAGCCAACAAAGGCGCCTGAGGCGAGAAAATAGATGAGGTAGCCCACTGCTCTAGCCGGACGAGGGCTCCGCCATGAGGTAGCAGCCCGCCTCGCGCAGGAACTCCCCCCTCAAGGGCCGGGCCATCGTCAGCCTCCGTCCGCCGCCACGGCGACGGCCTCGTGGGTGAGCCTACGCGCCCAGCGGTCGGCCTCCATGACGACATCGAGGCTGGTGACCGGCTTGGGCTGGTGGCCATCCATCGCCGCCCGGATGAGGCGGGGAATGTCGAGGAACCCTATGGCATCCTCCAAGAAGGCCTGGACCGCGACCTCGTTGGCGGCGTTCAGGACCGCAGGGAGCGTCCCACCCCTTTCCAGGGCCTCGTAGGCATACTTCAGGCAGGGAAAAGCCTCCTCATCAGGTTGCTCGAAGGAGAGCTGGCCGACCTCGACGAGCGATAGGCTCGGCTGGTTCAAGGCCATGCGCCGGGGGTAGCTCAAGGCGTAGGCGATTGGCAGTCGCATGTCCGTCGGGCCGAGCTGGGCCAACATCGAGCCGTCCGTAAATTCGACAAGGGAATGGACGATGCTTTGGCGGTGGATCACGACCTCGATCCGCTCCGGCGGGAGGCCGAACAGCCAGTGGGCCTCGATGACCTCCAGCCCCTTATTCATGAGGGTCGCGCTGTCGATCGTCACCTTGGGCCCCATCTCCCAGGTAGGGTGGTTGAGGGCCTCCTGGGCTTTCACCCCCGCCATCTCTTCTGGGCTGCGGCCGTGAAATGGTCCTCCGCTGCCTGTGAGGATGATGCGTCGGACTGCCGAGCGGTCTTGGCCCGCAAGGCATTGAAATATTGCCGAATGCTCGCTATCAATCGGTATGAGATTACCCCGTCCGGCAGCCTCGCGGACCACCAGCGCTCCTGCGCAGACCAGACTCTCCTTGTTGGCCAAGGCAACTGTCTTGCCCGCTCGGATCGCCTCCAGGGTCGGGAGAAGCCCCTGGGCCCCCACGATGGCCGCCACGACCGTCTCAGCCCCCTCCATGGTCGCCACCTCCAGAACCCCTTCCGGCCCGCCTCGGACCGCCACATTCGTGCCCCGCACCTGCTCCCGGAGCCGATCGGCGGCCTCCTCGTCGGAGAGCGCCACAAGCTTGGGCTGATGCTCGGCAATCTGTCCTACCATGAGCTCCACGTTGCCGCCGGCGGCAAGTCCGGCCACGGGAAACTCACGGGGATGGGCTGCCACCACATCGAGGGTACTGACCCCGATGGAGCCGGTCGAGCCCAGTATGGCAAGTGGTCTCGGCACCGTTTAGCCTCCCACCGTAAACAGCAGGCCGTAATAAATGCACGGGGCAGCGAACAGCAGGCTGTCGAGGCGGTCTAAGATTCCGCCGTGGCCCGGAATGATCCAGCCAGAGTCCTTGAGCCCCGCTGAGCGCTTCACCATGCTTTCGGCCAAGTCTCCGAACTCAGCAGCGGCGGCGCCGACGAGGCCCAGGACGACCACGCCCCCCGCTCCCAGGGCGGGCAGGAACGTGAGCCGCGCCACGAGGGCTCCCAGAAGGCCTCCCGCCAGGCCGCAGTAAGTCCCCTCCACCGTTTTACCCGCGCTGAGGCCCGGCGCCAGGGGTCTTCGGCCCCATGCCCGGCCTCCGTAGAATGCAAGAGTGTCGTGGAACCAGACAATCAGGACCAACAAGAAGACGGCCTGCCTCCCGTAGGGGAGGCCCCTAAGCAGCAGGGTGTAGCCGAGAAGCCCGGCCACGTATATCGCCCCGAAGCAGGTGGCCGCGCTCCCCGCCACGGCCTGGCCGTTGGCGCCCTCGCTCAGGAGGAAGAGGCACAAAGGCAAGATCACCAAGATGGATACAGCTGCCAGAACGAGACCCGGCCGGCCTAAGTGGAGGCCCGCAATGAGGCTTAGGCCGCCGACGAGGCCCGCCCCCCTGGCCACCGGCGTGCCCCACGCCTCCACCAAATTGTAAAATTCCCATAAACCCAAACCCGCGGCCACGGCCACGAGGGCGAAAAACGCCACCGGTGGGCCCCAGGCCACGATTAGCACGAAGACCGGGATAAAGACGGCGGCCGAAAGGACCCGCTTCACTCCGCGCCCCTGGGAGGGACGTCCTGAACCTGCTCGCCAGTATAGCCGAACCGCCGCTGACGCTTCTGGAACGCGAGGATGGCATCGAGCAAATTGTCGCTCCCAAAATCGGGCCACAGGACGTCGGTGAAGTAGAGCTCCGTATAAGCAATTTGCCAGAGCAAAAAGTTCGAGATGCGAAGCTCGCCGCTGGTTCGGATAAGCAGATCGGGTTCGGGAAGGTCGGCCGTCCATAGATATTGGGAAAAGCGGTCAGTAGAGAGCTCCTCGCTGGACAGACGGCCCGCCTGCATATCGCGGAGGCAGTTCTGGACGGCTTGAAGAATTTCCTGGCGGGAACCGTACGACAGAGCTAGGGTAAAAACCATTCCGCCGTTATCCCTCGTTGCTTTCACAGCATCGTTGACGATTTCCTGGATTTTGTATGGAAGATCCCCGAGCTGCCCAATGGTGTTGAATCGGATGTTCTCCCGGTTCATTCGATCAACCTCTTTTCGCACGAACTTGTCCAGGATCGCCATCAGGGCTTCGATCTCCATCCGCGGCCGCTTCCAGTTCTCCAGGGAGAAGGAGTAGAGGGTGAGGGCCTGGATATTCAGAAGGCGGGCCGCCGTAACCACTTGGACGACGGAATTAACTCCTTCCCGGTGGCCAGCAATGCGCGGCAGCTTGCGCTGACTCGCCCACCGCCCGTTTCCGTCCATAATGATGGCGATGTGGCGGGGGAGCTTATCCAGCTGAATCTGGGCCATCCGTTCAGGATCGAGTATCACCGTCGCTCTCCCAAGAAGAGGTCGGCCATGGGCAACGCCCCATGCCTCTCGTGCCCAATGGGAGGGCGAGGGCCGTGGGGCGAGGCGCCCTCAGACCTCCATGACCTCCTGCTCTTTTTGCTCGGCAATTTCATCGACCTGCTTTATGTGGGAGTCGGTGATCTTCTGAGCCTTGGAGAGGCCTTTGTGATAATCGTCTTCGCTGAGGCTCCCTTCCTTCTCCTTGGCCTTGAGTCGGTCGTTTCCTTCCCGGCGAATGATACGGATGGCAATCCGATAATCCTCGGCCTTCTGCTTTACCACCTTGACGAGCTCCAGACGCCGCTCCTCGGTCAGGGGGGGGATGCTTATCCGTATTAATTTACCGTCGTTCGCTGGCGTCAGGCCCAAGTCGCTCTTAAGGATGGCCCGTTCAATTTCACCGATGGATGCGGGGTCCCACGGCTGGATTGTAATCAGCCTGCTTTCGGGTACCGCCAGAGTGGCCAACTGGTTCAGAGGCGTAGGGGTGCCGTAGTAATCAACCTGGATAGGCTCCAGGAGCGCCAAGGATGCCCGGCCCGTTCGAATGGTGCTGAGCTCACGGCGCAAGTGTTCGATGGAGGTGCCCATCCTGCGGGTGACGTCCTCAAATATCTCTTCCCCCACCGTCACTTCCCCCTTACCACGGTCCCCACAGGCTCACCCTTGACAGCCCGCCCCACGTTGCCAGGAACCCAGAGGTTGAAGACGATAATGGGCACGCCGTTGTCCATACAGAGGCTTAGGGCAGTGGAGTCCATTACCTTCAAGCCCTTCTGTAGGCAGTCGAGGTAGGTGATCTCATCGAATCTTTCGGCCGATGGATCTACCAACGGGTCTGCCGAGTAGACGCCGTCGACTTTGGTAGCCTTCATGATGACTTCGGCCCCGATCTCCATGGCCCGGAGAGAAGCGGCCGTATCAGTCGTGAAGTAGGGGCTGCCGGTGCCACCAGCGAAGATGACCACCCGCCCCTTCTCCAAGTGACGGATCGCCCGGCGCCGAATGAAGGGTTCAGCCAACTCTCGCATTTCGATGGCCGTCTGGACCCGCGTCACTACCCCCATGCTTTCCAACGCGTCTTGCAGGGCCAAGGCGTTGATGACGGTCGCCAGCATCCCCATGTAGTCGGCCGACACCCGCTCCATTCCCGCCGCTTCTGCCACCATGCCGCGGAAGATGTTGCCGCCGCCGATAACCACAGCCACCTCGACGCCTAGGGACTGGACATCTTTGATCTCTCGGGCGATGACCTCAGCCCGCTTCGGATCGATACCGACCCCCTCCCCGCCGGCCATCGCTTCGCCGGAGAGCTTCAGCAAGACCCTTTTATACTTGGGAGTTCCCATTGGCAGGCTCGCAGCGTGGGGCTAGCCCCCGCCTACATGATAGCGCGCAAAGCGGCTGACGACGACATTCTCGCCCAGCTGAGCGATGGTCTCCGAAATGCGCTCCTGAACGTTCTGATCGGTGTTCTTGACGAAGGGCTGCTCCAACAAACAAATTTCCTCGAAGTACTTTCCCACCCGACCCTCCACGATGCGGTCGAGAACTTTCTCGGGCTTGCCCTCTTCCCGGGCCTGGGATTCGAAAATCTCCCGTTCTTTCTCGACAACCTCTTCTGGAATCTGGTCGCGCGATACGTGCATGGGGTTGGCCGCCGCCACGTGCATGGCCAGGTCTTTAACGAGGCTCTGGAATACATCCGTTTTGGCGACGAAGTCCGTCTCGCAGTTGACCTCGATGAGGACGCCGATCTTCCCACCTGCGTGGATGTAACTACCGACCAGCCCCTCGCCTGTGGCCCGACCCGCCCGCCTGGCGGCCTTCGAAAGCCCCTTCTTCCTAAGCACCTCCAAGGCGGCCTCAACCTGCCCGCCGGTCTCCTGGAGGGCTTCCTTGCAATCCATGATGCCTGCGCCCGATTTTTCACGTAATTCCTTGACCTGCACGACATTGATGCTCATGCTCGCTCTCTCCTTTTTCCGCTTCTACTCAAGCTCGGTCTACTTCGAATCAGGTTCCGCGGTGGGTTCAGGCTCCAGGGCCGCTTCGGCGGCCTCCGCGACGGCGACTTCGCTTGGCGGCTCGACGGGCTCCTCATCCGATGGGGCAGGCTCCTCGGAAACGGTCTCCTCAGGCGCGGCCACAACAGCCTCGGGCTCAGCCTCAACCTCCGCCGTCGCCTTAGCCTCCTCTGCCTCCTTTGCGGCGACAGCCGCCCTATGGTCGAGCCCCTCCAAGGCCGCGTCGGCAATCTTGCTCGTGACCAGCCGGATGGCTCGAATTGCGTCGTCATTGCATGGGATGAGGTGGGATATATCGTCTGGGTCGCAGTTTGTATCCACCATGGCGATGGTAGGAATTCCAAGCCTCCTGGCCTCGTTGACGGCGATCTTCTCTCGGCGTGGGTCTACGATGAATACCGCCTCTGGCACCTCCTCCATTTCCTTGATGCCACCCAGAAATTTCTCCAGCCGCTGACGTTCGCGATCCAAGCCTGCCGCATCTTTTTTTGTCAGAAGCTCAAAGTGGCCGGCGGCCTTCAGATCTTCTAATTCCCGCAGCCGCCGAATCCGCTTCTTAATAGTCTTAAAGTTCGTAAGCGTGCCTCCAAGCCAGCGGGAGGTAACAAAGAACTGTCCACAGCGGACGGCTTCCTCCTGGATGGCATCCTCTGCCTGCCTCTTTGTTCCGACGAAGAGGATCCGGCCACCCTGGGCAGCCAGGTCACGGGCGAAGTCGTACGCCACCTGGAAGTGCTTCAGCGTCTGTTGCAAATCGATTATGTAGATGCCGTTCCGGGATCCGTAAATGAATCGGCGCATCTTCGGGTTCCACCTATTCGTCTGGTGGCCGAAGTGGCAGCCAGCCTCTAGCAACTGCTTGATGGTGACGACTGACACAGGTGGGCCTCCTTACAGTTGGGGTTCGTTCCTCCGCTCCCTTCACCTGGCGCCGATACCCCACGGGGCACCCCTCGGCGTCATCTGGAGAGCGTGTGTCATTCAGCCTGGAGAGGGCCTAGGCCCTTCCGCAGGTCAATTGTATATTATTACCATAGGAGATGGGACCGGCGCAATAGGCGAGGGGATATGCTCGTTGAGCCTACGTCGTATACTCGGCGTTGAGACGGACGTAGTCGAGGGAGAGGTCGGTGGTCAAAACGGTGGCCTCGAAGGAGCCGAGGTGGAGGTCCACCGCTATGGATATCTCCCTTTCGGCGGCAGCCTTGTTCAAAGCCTCCACCGGAATGGGCTCCACCGGGCGGCCTGCTTGAAATACTGCCACCCCCCCATAGGTGATATCGAGCCGCTCGGGCACAATCTCCTCCCCAGCGGCCCCCACAGCGGCAAGCACGCGGCCCCAATTGGGGTCGCCTCCAAAGAGGGCAGTCTTGACCAACAGAGAACGAGAGACCGCCTGGGCTACGCGAGCAGCCTGTTGCTCGCTGGCGGCCCCCGCCACGGTAATGGCCGCAAGCCGCGTGGCCCCCTCGCCGTCGAGGACAATTTGGCGGGCCAGCTCTCCGCAAACTGTCTCCAGGGCTACCTGGAACTTTCCGGCTTGAGACCCTGTGGCGGCAAGCGAAGCCGCGGGCGCTCGGCCCGTAGCCAGCAGCAAGACCGAATCGTTGGTTGACATGTCCCCGTCGACGGTAATCCGGTTGAAGGTCCTATCCACTGCTCCTCTTAGGGCCGCCTGGAGCACCTCGGCCTCGGCCGCGATATCGGTGGCAACGACGGCCAACATGGTTGCCATGTGGGGAGCAATCATTCCGGCGCCTTTAGCCATCCCGCCCAGCCGGACGGTCTGGCCGTCGTGGAGCCATTCCACGGCAGCCGCCTTGGTTCGGGTGTCGGTAGTTAAGATGGCTTCGGCGGCCGCCTCGCATCCGGCCGGTGACACCGATGCTACAAGGCCTGGAACGGCCTCAACAATGGGCTGAAGAGGCAGGCGCACGCCGATGAGGCCGGTTGACATGAGGAGAACCTCCTCTCTAGGGCACCCGACCTCCGCCGCTACGGCGGAGGCGCAGGCATGGGCGTCCTCCAGCCCGACGGCTCCCGTGCCGGCGTTTGCGTTCCCGCTATTGATGAGAAGCGCCCGGCAGCGGCCCCGTTCCAAGTGCTCCCTGCTCACGCGAACGGGTGCGGCCTGTAGCCGGTTGGATGTAAAGACGCCCGCCGCCACGGCTGGTGGGTCGCAGAGAATCAAGGCCAGGTCAAGCCCTTCGGCCTTTATACCGACACGGCAGGCGGCGGCCCTGATGCCATGAACCCCCGACAGTCCCCCATAGACGTGGCGCACCATATCGCTGCCAACCTTTACGGGTAGAGGCCAGGCCCTGTTAGGCCGGCGGTCTCATCTAGCTCTAGCATGATGTTGGAGTTCTGAATGGCCAGGCCGCTTGCTCCCTTGCCCAGATTGTCGAGGGCCGAAATAACAATGACCCGACCGGTCCGCTTATCAAGCCTAAGGGCCAGCTCGCACATGTTGGTCCCCCGTAGTCTCCCGGTGGCCGGAAGCTCCCCCGGCGGCAAGATGCGGATAAAGGGCTCACCAGAGTAGGCCTCTTCCATTACAGCTTGGAGAGCCTCTTCGGTCGGCTCCCCCACCAGGCTGGCATAGACTGTCGAGAGAATGCCCCGGGTCATGGGGACGAGATGAGGGGTGAATGAGCATGTGATGGGCTGGCCGGCCAGGGCCGAGAGCTCCTGCTCCATCTCCGGGGTATGGCGGTGGGTCGCGACCTGATAGGCCCTAAAATCCTCGCTGAGCTCGGAGAAGCTCAAGGCCAGCTCCTCTCGCCGTCCGGCCCCCGAGGCGCCTGATTTGCTGTCGGCAATCACGCTGCCCGGCTCGATGAGGCCCGCGCTCATCAGCGGGGCGACGGCCAGCACCACGCTAGTTGGATAACAGCCCGGATTGGCTACGAGGCTCGAGCCCCTGATGGAGTCGCGGTGAAGCTCCGGCAGGCCGTAGACGGCCTGTTGACAGAGCTCCGGCGCAGTGTGGCTTACTCCGTACCAGGCTTGATAGACGGCAGGGTCCCGGAAGCGGAAATCGGCCGAAAGGTCCACCACCAGACACCCGGCTTCCACCAAGGAGGGGACCACGCCCATGGAGGTCGTATGGGGAAGAGCGCAAAAGACCACTCGACAGTCCTCGGCCATGGAGCGTGGGTCGAGCTTCTCGAGGGTCAGGTCCACCTGGCCCCTGAGGAAGGGAAAAACCTCCTCCAGGGACTTGCCAGCATGGCGGTCGGCCGTGACCCGCACCGCTTCGAGCCGTGGGTGTCGGCTCAACAGGCGCAGCAACTCCGAACCTGTGTAGCCACTGGCACCGGCTACGCCACAAGGAATCATCGCTCACCTCTCACCGCCAGGATACAAAAAAAGACCGAAGGTTACGGGCCTTCGGTCGGACGGAGGATCATTAACGCTTGGAGTACTGGAACTTCTTCCTGGCCCCCGGCTGACCGTACTTCTTTCGCTCTTTTATCCTGGCATCCCGAGTCAGAAAGCCCGCCTGCTTAAGCTTCCCGCGCAGATCGGCGTTCGCCTCGACCAGCGCTTTGGTGATCCCGTGCTTGATGGCCCCCGCCTGCCCGTTTTTGCCACCCCCGCGGACTGTGACGACAGCATCGTAGTCCCCAAGGGTGCCGGTCACCTCGAATGGCTGACGCACGACCATCTTGCTCGTCTCCCGGTCGAAATACTCATCAATGGGCATCCGGTTGACTGTAATGGCGCCTTCGCCTGGTGTGAGCCACACCCTGGCAATCGAGGTCTTGCGCTTGCCGGTAGCGTAGTACCTGGGCCGCTCCATTACGACCTCCTCTCAGGCCTCGACCTCGAGGGGCTCGGGGCCTTGAGCCTCGTGGGGATGATGAGCCGATGCGTAGACCTTGAGTTTTTTGAACATCGCCCTGCCCAGCTTCGTCTTTGGCAGCATCCGCCTTACCGCGAGCTCGACCATCCGCACGGGTTTCTCTTTCCGCAACTTACCTGCCTGAACGCTCTTTAAGCCCCCAGGATAGTTGGAATGAAAGTAGTAAGTCTTATTGAGGAGTTTTTTGCCCGTAAGGCGCACCTTCCCGGCGTTGACAATGACGACGAAGTCGCCGCAGTCCACGTGAGGAGTGTAGATTGGCTTGTGCTTGCCCCTGAGGATGGTGGCCACCTGGCTAGCCATCCGCCCAAGGACTTTCCCCTCGGCATCCACCAGGTGCCACTTCCGCTCTATATCCTCTTTCCTTGCCGAAACGGTCCGCATGAAAAACCCCTATAAAGGCGGCTAAATATGAAAGTGTTGTATACGGGAAGGCCGGTTAGTTGTCAAGGGAAAAAGAGACTAGAAGGCTCCCTGAAAAATGCGGACGGCGGGCCGTCGCCACCGCCCCAGGGTCACGGAAACCACGTCGAAGCGCCAGTCCACCTCCACCAGGGCGCGGGCGGCCAAGTAGTGTAGTGCCAGGCGTTCGAGTTTCCTGCGCTTGAGGCGGCCCACCCCGGCCTCGGGCGGGACGAGGCCGCCGCCCGAGCGGCTTTTGACCTCGACGAAGACGAGCGTGGCTCCATCGGCGCAGACGAGATCGATCTCCCCGGAAGGGCAGCGCCAGTTACGGTGGAGGATGCGGTAGCCCCGCCGCCTCAGGAACCTCGCCGCCACCCGCTCTCCCCTCCGGCCGAGGGAGGCCCGCAGGGTGGTCATCGAACGCCCTCCCGCCCTTTGACCCCAAGCTCGAGCTCCAGTAGCTCCGCGCCGCGACGGCGCTCCGACGGGGCGGGCATGGACGGCTCCTCAACGGTCCGGGTCGGTCCGGCGAGCTCCAAGCTGAGGCCCTCCTCCCCCCTCCAGGACTTGGGAACGAGGGAGAGATCGAGGCCCCCGGAGTAGACCTTGCCCCTTGCCCAGAGCGGTTCGATGGCGAGCTCCGGATCGTCGGTTCGAACGGCGATGCTCTCTATTTGAATGTCATCTCGGTCGAAGAGAGTGTAGGGGTTGCTCTCGACTGTCACCATGTAAGTGCCTTCCTTCAGGCGGATAGGGTCTGACTGGAAGCTCGTGTGGTTGTGGCGGGGCTCCAGGAGGCCGACCTTCGTCCGCTCGGCCACGGCGGCATCCTCAACCCGTTCCAGGTAGACGGTCCCACCGGCCTTCCGGTTAAAGTAGCGCTGGAGGGTTGAGCCGCTGTCCACCCCGATGACATTTCCGATGATGATTGAGACCACGCCATCGCGCCCCACTCGGAAGGGGAAGGAGTACTTCCACCCCGCCACCTCATGGCTCAAGAGCGACCCGTCGGCGGCGTAGCGATTGAAGATGCCGTCGCCCAGGTGGTAGCGACCCCCATCGAGGAGCAGCATATGCCCAGAGGGCTCCGCCGTGGTCTGCTCTGCCGCCCAGGCCGGCACTGCGAGCCACAAGGCCGCCAAAAGCGCCAGGCCGAAGCTGGGCTTCATCCGCACAAGCTGGGCCTCCTGCCATCTGTAAGGAAAGACGAGCGAGCCGCCCCGTTACTTACCATCTTATCGCACTGTATGGAGAAGAGCCCGCCCGCGTCAAGACGGGTTGAAAAGCCTCAGCGGCCTGGCCCCCTCCTCGAAAAACTCCCGCACCCCCCGAAAGCTCTTTCGGTGGATTGGGCACGGCCCGTGCCGGGCAAGGGCCGCCCGGTGCTCTTTGGTGGGGTAGCCTTTATGTCTCTCGAAGGCATATCCGGGGTATTGCGACGCGTAGGTCTCCATGAGCCAATCCCGGCTCACCTTGGCGACTATGCTTGCTGCGGCGACCGAGAGGCTCCGGCGGTCGCCCTTGACCAGGGGCACCTGAGGCAGGTCAACTTGGGGCAGGGATATGGCATCGACCAGAAGATAGTCGGGCGAGACGGTAATCGCCTCCAGCGCGCGGGCCATTGCGAGCTTCGTAGCCCGGAGGATGTTGAGATCGTCTATAGCGGCCGCATCCACCAGCCCCACCCCCAGGCTCACGGCGTAGGCGAGGATAAACTCGTAGGCCTCGAGGCGCCGGGCGGGAGCAAGCTGCTTGGAATCGACCAGCAGGGGATGGTTCGTCTTCGGTGGAAGGATGACGGCGGCCGCCACCACGGGGCCGGCGAGTGGGCCTCGGCCGGCCTCATCTATGCCCGCCACAAGCGAGAAGCCCCGCTCGGCGGCCTGGCGCTCAAACCGGTCCATCTAGGATTCTGAAAGGAGAGGCAACGAGGCTTTCAGCGACGGCCCTTTTCCTTGATCCGGGCCTTCCTGCCCCGCAGTTGACGGAGGTAGTAAAGTTTCGCACGGCGGACCTTCCCCCGGCGGACCACCTCGATCTTATCGATCCTTGGAGAGTGGAGGGGAAATGTGCGCTCCACCCCAATCCCGTAGGAGATTTTTCGGACGGTGAAGCTCTCGCGCACACCCCCGCCGCGGCGGGCGATGACAGGGCCCTCGAATATCTGGATCCGCTCCTTCTCCCCCTCAACGATACGCATGTGAACCCGGACGGTGTCGCCTGGGGCGAATTGAGGCAGATCGGTGCGGATCTGCTCTTTTTCGAGGAATTCCAGGGTATAGGACACGGCTTCTCCACTTCCTCGGCGTAGCCCGCCTCTAATTAATTCGCCGCAGTCTACACAACCACCCCGAGCCTGTCAAGGATAACCGCCGCCGGATACCGTACTAGTCAACGTTTTTGAAGTAAGGACTTCCCAGGTCATGGAATCTGAGATTTTTAGGGCTTATTTGATACCTAAAAGGGAAAATTATCAACAGAAATTCCCCTTCAGCCGGTCTTTATTCTGGGCTAGCCTCTTCGGCCTCGATCTCAGCGAGGAGCTCTACGTCTTCGTCGGTGAGCGTGGCCGTCTCCAGCAGGTCGGGGCGGCGGGCGCGCGTCCGCCGGAGGCTCTCTTTGCGCCTCCAGCGTCGGATGGCCTCGTGGTTGCCGGAAAGGAGCACCTCGGGCACCTTATGGCCCTCGGCCTCAGCCGGGCGCGTGTAGTGGGGATGGTCGAGCAGGCCCGTCTGGAAGGAGTCCTCCTGGATGGATCGCTCCTCGCCAACGACACCCGGCAGCAGACGCACTGTCGCATCGAGGACCACCAGGGCCGGAATCTCCCCACCCATGAGCACGTAATCGCCGATGGAGATCTCGAGGTCAGTAAAATGGAGCCGGACCCGCTCGTCCACCCCTTCGTAGCGGCCGCAGAGCAAAACGAGGCGCTCCTCCTTGCTCAATCGCTGGGCCAGCGCCTGGGAGAAGGGAATACCCTGGGGGGTGAGCAGGACTACCGTCGCCGGGCCGGCCTCAGCCTCAATGGCCCTGAGAGCCCGAATGATGGGCTCTGGCTTGAGAACCATTCCGGCCCCGCCGCCGTACGGGGCATCGTCGGCCGTCCGATGCTTGTCCTGGGCGTGGTCGCGAAGATCGTGGACGACCACGTCCACAACGCCCCGATCGATCGCCTTGCCGAGAATGCTCTCCTTAAGCGGCGAGGCGAAGAGATCCGGGAAAAGTGTGACGATGTGGACTTCCATGGATTAAGAAACTTCGGTGGGCTCCTCGTAGAGCTCCTCAAGCGCGACGACTGTTATGGTCCGGGACTCGAGGTCGACCGATCGGACGACCGAGTGAATAAGTGGAATGAGGTGTTCCTCGCCGTCGCCCTTTACTACCAGGACGTCGTTGCTGCCCGTCGCGATAAAATTGGTCACGGCCCCAATGGGCTTGCCAGCCTCGGTCACGACGGTCGCCTCGATGAGGTCCTCCTTGTAAAACTCCCCAGCCTCAAGGTCGCGAAGCTGGCGTCGGTCGGCGTAGAGACCAGCCCCGACGTAGGACTCGGCGGCCGTGCGGTCGTCCACCCCATCCAGCTCCATAATCAGAACCTTTCCGTGGGCACGGCAGGCCCGAACAGTGCGCTCCTCCTCCCGGTCCTCGGCCATGAGTATGACGCTGCTTAAGGCCCCGTAGTCCTCACTCGCCCCTAGATACGGCACCACCCGTAGGGCGCCCTTCAGTCCCTGGGCGCGGGTCACTCCGCCAATGAGGATTAAGGAATTACTCATCGCACGCATGCGCCGAAGAGCTTCATCATTCAAGAATCTCTAGGACGGCCCGTCTCCGCAGTTTGGTCGCAACTGCATTGAGGATGGTCCGAATGGCCCTGGCCGTACGCCCCTCTCGGCCTATTACCTTGCCGAGGTCCTCTCGAGCCACGCGCAACTCAATTACGGTGGTCTTCTCTCCTTCGACCACATTGACTTGCACCAGCTCGGGGTGATCCACCAAAGCCTTGGCGATGCCGTATATGAGCTCTTTGAGCATGGACCCCTCCACAGCCACGTCCGTCCATGCCGTCAGTCATACGCTGCGTCCATCTCGTTCCCAGCGTACCCTTACGTGCGGGATGTCTCGCGTGCCGTATTACTCCCTTTCGCAGTTTGCTCGATTCGCAGTCTACTCGATCGACGGGGCGGCGGCTTCACGGAACTTCTTCAGCAGCCCGACGCCTCTAAGCAGGCTGGCCACCTTATCCGTGGGCCGCGCCCCCTGGCCCAACCAATAGAGGGCTCGAGGCTCATTGATACTGACCACCGGCGGGGTGGGTATCGGGTCATACGTCCCCAGCTCCTCGATGACCCGCCCGTCGCGGGGCGAGCGGACATCAGCCACCACTACTCGGTACTTGGGATTTTTCTTTGCGCCCATCCGCTTCAGACGGATTTTGACCGCCACGCACTCACCTCCTCTTTTTCACACTGTTTTTCGTCTATTACCACCTGCAAAGCAACCCCGCCTCGCGGGGCGTTCAAGCTGGAAGCAAGCGTAACTGTTTAATTTTAAACTAAATACCACTAGTGTCAAGGAAAATTGACTATCAGGGCCCGGTGCGGAGCGCCTTGATTATTATGGAGTATTCCTCGGCGCTGAAGATGGTAGTGCCCGCCACCAGAATATCTACCCCGGCTTTGCGAAGGCGCCCGGCATTGTCTAATGTGACCCCTCCGTCCACCTCGATGAGGGTGGGAAGTCCCGCCTCGTCGATTCTGCTCCGAAGCCTAGCGACTTTTCCCTCCACGCTGTCGATGAACTTCTGGCCACCGAAACCGGGGTTGACGCCCATCAGCAGGACATAGTCGGCCTCGGGCAGAACTTCATCGAGGGTGTTTAAGGGCGTGGATGGGTTGAGGACGACGCCGGCCTTCACCTCCATCTCTTTAATGAGCATGAGAGTCCCCTGGAGGTGGCCGCAGACCTCGACATGAACGGAGATGTAATCGGCCCCGGCTTCGGCGAAGGCCTCAATGTAGCGCTCAGGCTCCATCACCATGAGGTGGACGTCTAGGGGCAGGTCGGTGACCCGCCGGAGGCTCGTGACCACGGGGACGCCGATGGAGATGTTGGGCACAAATCGGCCATCCATGACGTCCACGTGGAGGAGGTCGGCGCCGGCAGCGGCCACGGCGGCCACCTCCTCACCCATGCGGGA
Source organism: Nitrospinota bacterium (assembly GCA_022562795.1). Classification (GTDB taxonomy): domain Bacteria; phylum JADFOP01; class JADFOP01; order JADFOP01; family JADFOP01; genus JADFOP01. Next base: position 9,996 of record JADFOP010000016.1, on the reverse strand, counting down.
GAAATCGCAGGCGAGTATAGATGGGGCAACTTGAACCATTGGCATCGTCCCAGTCAAACAAACGCGGTAAGAACAAAATTATATGTCAGAATGTCTCCCGGCTCAAGCGGGGCTTCACAGGGGGCGCTCTTCGACAAGCTCCCCATCGAGATAGATGCGGGCGCTTGGATCTCCGTGAATCCGAAGAAGCAGGCGGATCTCCATGCCCGGCCTAGTCATACGATCGAAGACCGTCTCGCTCAAGACATCATAGACCACCTCCACTTTGACATGGCGCTCCAATACACCTTTTGGAACAGTGTAGGTGAATACAGTGAAAGTCCCCTCACCGGGGGCTTCTTGATGGGGTCCGGCCTTGGCCAGGGCGAGACGGACGGCCTCGCCGGCTGCCACGCGGCTTCCCGGCGGAGGAGATTGGGAGACAACCGTGCTCGGCCGGGCCCCGTTGGCCGGCTCGTAGGTAATGGCGCCAACCTTGAGGCCCATATCTTCGACAGCCTTGGCAGCTGATTTGAGCTTTTGGCCCGCGAATGAGGGCAGATGGAAATAGACTGGCTCCTTGCCCGTGGAGATCAGCAAGTTGATGGCGCCTCCCCGCTCGACGACAACCCCGGCCAATGGGTCCTGGGCGAGAATGATCTGGGCCGGATGTGTCTCCGAGGGGGTTCTTGTAAGTAGTCCCGGCATTAGGCCATTTCGCCGAAGAACTATGGTGGCTCGTCGGACGGTCTCCCCGGTCAGAGTCGGCACCACCACCTCCTTCGGCCCTCGGCTGATGACCACCGAGACGTCGCTGTCTTTCTTGATCCTCGTGCCCGCCCCTGGACGCTGCGAGATTATGACGTTTTTCGGCACTGCTGTAGAGTACTCGCGCCGCACAATCCGCAGGTTCACCTCTCGCTGGTTGAGGACGGTCAGGGCCACCAGGATGTCCTTGCTTTCGAGGTCGGGCACGACCACCTCCCCGCCCGAGAGGGTGAAGTTCAGCAGGACCAGGCCGCTCGCAATCCCCACGACGATGCAGAGCAGGGTGAAAGCAACCCATCGGAGGAAGCCCTTCATCCCTTCGTCTCCCCTATAGGCGAGCGCGCCTCAGTCGGACGGCGTAAAATCCGTCCGGGCCCCCAGACTCGGGCACGATAGACAATGCCCCTTCGGCGGTCACCCACCGGTGGGCGGCATCAGGCAGGTGGGGCCTTGGGTCCTCCACCGTCCAACCCGGCCTTTGGGCCATCCACCGGGCCACCAACTCGTTCGTCTCCTCCGGCTCGAATGCGCAGACACTGTATATTAGCACGCCTCCCTCGGCAACGCACGGCGCCAGGGCTTCAAGCAACGCGGCCTGAAGGGCGGCGTGACGCTCGATTATCTCGGGCCCCTTGAGCCACTTGCCCTCGGGATGGCGCCTCAGGATGCCTAATCCGGAACATGGTGCATCGGCGAGGACAAGAGGGACGGGTTCTCTCAGGGGTGGAGAGAGGCCATCGCCAATAAAAGGAAGAATGGAGCGCAGACCCAAGCGACGGCCATTGGCAACTAGGCGTCGCATCCTCCCCTCATGGCGGTCCATGGCAAGGATGACGCCTCCATCAGCCATCTGTTCGGCCATGTGGGTCGCCTTCCCGCCTGGAGCGGCGCAGGCATCGAGCACCGTCTGGCCCGCCTCGGGGGCCGAGAGATACCCCACCAAGGCCGCCCCCTCATCCTGTATGGTGCAGGCGCCCGACTGAAAGACCTCCGTGGTCGTAACCTCAACGGGGCCCGATTCCACCCGCAACGCCCCAGGGACGACGGACGACTCCCGCACTCCGAAACCCTCTTTCTCCAGAGAGGTCGCCACCTCCTTCAGGGAGGCCTTCAGCGGGTTGATTCGCAGCGTAAGGGGCGCCCGCTCATTGTTGGCCTCCAGGATGGACGCCGTAGCCTCGCGGCCGAAACGCGCCACCCACCGCTCCACGAGCCAGCGGGGATGAGACTGCCCTACGACCAGTGCTTCCATGGGGTCGTCGAAGGTAGGCTCGGCGAGCTCGGCCTGCCTGCGGACCAGATGTCGAAGGACCGCATTAACGAAGCTCGCCGCCTGTCGCCTGCCTGTCGCCTTGGCGAGGTTAACAGATTCATTAACCGCTGCCCACGGGGGAATCCGATCCAACTCCAGAATTTGGTAGGCGCCGAGCCTAAGGATGGTCTTAATTCGCTCGTCAAGGTCCCCTACTGGCTGGTCGGAAACCTGGCTCAACGCCCAATCCAGACGGCTCCGCCACCGGCAGACCCCGTAGACCAGCTCGCGGGCGAGGGCTCGGTCGGCGGGCAGGATCGACTTCGCGCTCCCCTCGGCCGCCGAGTCCAACAGAACCCGAAGCAGTTCGTTGGCGAAACCGCCCTTGCTCTCCAAGCTCTCCAAGACCCGGGCAGCAACCCGTCGGCTCACGCTGGGCTCGTTCACCCCTGCCCTCCCAGAATCGTTCCCGGCGCCACCGGATAGCCCCTAAGAAAGCTCGCTACGGCCATGCGCCGTCTTCCGGCAACCTGGAGCTCTTCTATGCGCACGGCGCCACGCCCGCAGGCCACCGTCAGGCCGTCCTCTCCCACGGCCACAACCTCTCCCGGCCGTCCGGAAGCCTCTGCAGGACCCACGGACGCCTGCCAGACCTTGATGGGCTCGCCACCCAACGTTGTCGTCGCGCCAGGCCACGGGGTAACGCCCCTCACACGGTTGACCACCGTCTCGGAAGGCTCGCTCCAGTCGAGGCGGCCGTCCTCCTTGGAAAGCATCGGGGCGTAGGTGGCCTCAGCGTGGTCCTGCGTACGAGGCGTAAGGGAGCCAGCCTCTAGGCCCTCCAGGGCCTCCAGGAGGCAGGGGGGCCCCAGGGCGGCGAGCCGGTCGTGGAGCTCCCCGGCCGTCTCATCAGGCAAGATGGGCACGGGCCGCTGCAAGAGGATGGGGCCGTGGTCCATCTCCTCGTCCATGAGCATGATGGTGATGCCCGTCTCGGTCTCCCCATTGATAATGGCCCATTGGATCGGCGCGGCCCCACGGTACTTCGGCAGCAACGATGCGTGGACGTTGATGCACCCCATGGGCGGAATGTTAAGGATGCTGGGCGGAAGGATTTTGCCGTACGCCGCAACCACAATCACCTCCGGCTCGAGAGCTGACAACGCATCTTCAACCGTGGGGTCGTTCAAAGCCGCCGGCTGCAGGCAGGGGATTTCGTGAGCGAGTGCAAGCTGTTTGACTTTAGGAGCGCTGAGCCGCCGTCCCCGGCCTGCGGGCTTGTCGGGCTGGGTCACAACAGCCCGAAGGTCGTGTCTGGAGCCCAGGAGAGCCTGGAGGGTCGGTACGGCGAACTCCGGAGTCCCCATGAAGAGCACGTCCATAAGCTCTGCAGCCTCGGCGGAAGTAGGAAGGGAGACGGCTAGCGCTCGCGCTGGTTGAGGATACGCTTATATTCCTTCTTGAAAAGCTCCCGCTTGATGACGCTGAGATGGTCGAAATAGAGCACCCCATCAAGGTGGTCAATCTCATGCTGGTAAACCCGTGCAAGGAGGCCCGACGCCTCCTCCTCCACAGGCTCCCCCTCAACGGTCTGAAAGCGGACCGTCACCCCCTCGGGCCTGTCTATCTCGATGTTCATCCCTGGGAAAGATAGGCACCCTTCGTCCATCGCGACCGTGGAGCCATTGGTGGCTAGAATCTCCGGGTTTATCAGGGTTCGCGTGGACCCCGGGTCTTGGCCGATGCTGATGTCCACCACCAGGACGCGCCGGGGCACATCGACCTGCGGAGCTGCGAGGCCAACGCCCGGGGCCCGGTGCATCGCCTCGAACATCTCCTCGACGAGCTGGCGAAGCTCGGCGTCGAAGGTGTGGACCGGGTCGCATACCTTGCGCAGGGCGGGGTGCGGGAAAATGACTACCTCACGAGCCACGAAGCATTCCCTCGGCGGAGGCCCCCCCTCTAAGCAACCCCCAATACAGGAAAGGTCTTAACCCCCTTTGTATAAAGGCAAGAGAGGGATAAATCAACAGGGAAAAGCGCCGAAGAAGGCGGCTCAAAGGGCCGAGACGGGGTCTATGTCAATTTTCAGGGCCACGGCCGAGCGGGCGCTCCTCTCCTTGGTGCGATAGGCGGCGACGGCTGAACGCACCCACGTGTTTAAGCTTCGGGCCGAGGGGTGCTTGAGGATAATCTGGCGCCGATAGCGATTCTTCACCCGGGCGACGGCGGCCCAGGCCGGCCCCAGCACCTCCCCCCCTGATACTCCTCCAGCTTCCTCCCGGCAGGCATCGGCCAGGGCCCCGGCGGCCTCCTCCAACGCCTCCTTCCGGGGCCCTTCGAGGCGCAGCAGAGCCAATCGGGTGAAAGGGGGCCAGCCGATCGCCTCCCGCCGGGCGGTCTCTTCGGCGTAAAACCCAGCGTAGTCGTGGCGGACGGCGTGGGTGATAGCGTAGTGGTCCGGCATGTAGGTCTGGACGATAACCTCCCCGCCCTTCTCGCCCCTGCCCGTCCGTCCGGCCACCTGGGTCAGAAGCTGGAACGTCCGCTCGGGGGCCCGGAAATCGGGAACGTGGAGGATTGTGTCGGCCGAGATGACCCCAACCAGCGTGATGTTCGGGTAATGATGACCCTTGGCGATCATCTGGGTCCCGACGAGGATGTCGATCTCCCCGGCCCCAAGCGCCGTGAGCAGGGAGAGGTAGGCTCCCCGACGAGCCATCGTGTCCCGGTCCATTCGCGCGACGACGGCTTCAGGCACGAGCTTCTTTATCTCCTCTTCCACCCGCTGGGTCCCAAGGCCCCCGTAGTGGAATAGGCCCCCCCCGCAATCGGGGCACTCACGGATGGTGCGGACCGTGGCATCGCACCAGTGGCACCGGGCAGCACGGAGGGAGGCGTGGTAGGTCAGGCTCACCGAACAATTCGAGCAGGAGGAGACGTGCCCGCAGTCTACGCACTGAATGATGTTGGCGAACCCACGCCGATTGAGCAGCAGGAGGGCCTGCTCTCGGCGGGCGACGCGGTCCCGAAGGGCATCGGCCAACCGGGCGCCCCAGACGGCGGGGCCCTCCCCCCAGGCGGGGCGGTTTCCCCTAAGATCCACCACCTCCACCTTCGGCAAGGGACGGTCCTCTATACGATGAGGAAGCTCCAAAAGGGTCAGCTTGTCCCGCTCCACGTTGTAGCGGCTCTCCAGAGATGGCGTGGCGGAGCCCAGGATCGCCACGGCCCCCGCCTCGCGGGCCCGGACGAGGGCCACCTCCCGGGCGTGGTAGCGCGGGCTCTCCTCCTGCTTGTAGGAGGCGTCGTGCTCCTCATCGACGACCACCACGCCGACATCGTCCAGGGGGGCGAAGACGGCGCTTCGGGCCCCTATGCAAATGGAAGCCCGGCCTGCTTTAAGCTCGCGCCACTGGTCGTGGCGCTCGCCCGCGCTTAGGCCGCTGTGGAGCACCCCCACGCGGCCGGGAAAGCGGTCTTGAAAACGCTGGATAAGCTGCGGGGTGAGGGAGATTTCGGGCACCAGGACGCAGGCCGACCGGCCCCGCTCCAAAGCGAGACCAATGGTTCTAAGGTAAATCTCAGTCTTGCCGCTGCTCGTAACCCCGTGGAGGAGAAAGCCACGGTAGGCTCCCTCTCCCATGGCCTGTGTTATCGTGGCCAGGGCTTTCTCCTGAGGGGCCGTGAGTGCCGGGGGCGCTGTCGAGCGAGCGGAGGCGAGCTCGGCCGGCCGCCGCCAGATCTCTTGAACAACCTCCTCCACTATGCCCTTGCTTCTGAGAGCCCTGACGGCCCCGTCGGCCCCCGGGGCGATGCGGCGGATCTCGGCCAGGGGCATCTCGCCCTCCTCGGCCAACGCCTCGACGATCCGCGCCTGGACGGGGGCTTTAGCGCGCAGCCCCTTAAGAGCGCCCTCCAGGTCGAGCCCGCCAGCGAGCCGGACGAGACGGCGAGTCCGTGGCGCCACCCTATCCATTCCCGCCGGGAGAGCGGCCTTGAGCACCTCGCCATGCCCGGCCAAGTAATACCCGGCCACCCAGCGGGTGAGTCCCAGCATGTCGGGCCCCACCAGCGGCTCCCCGTCCAAGCAGGATTCGATGGCCTTGATCTCGTCGCCGAGCTCAGCCGGAGGCGCTTCGCGGACCTCCGTCACAACCCCTGTTAGGTGACGGCGCCCAAGGGGGGCGGTGACCCTCGTCCCGACCGAAACAAGGCCCAGCAGGGAGGGGGGTAGAACGTAGGTGAATGTCTTTTCAACGGGAAGGGGAAAAGCGACCTGGACGAACTTCTCTTGGGCCATGGGCGCGGAAGCCTCTGCTCAGGCGGGCCGTCTGGCCCAGTCTAGCGCGGAGGGGCTTAAGGCGCAAGGCGAAGAGGCGGGGGGCAACATTCCCCTTGAAGTCCATTAGCTGTTTCCCATATATTCGGCTGAGCGCCACCCATGCGTAATAGACCGGGGTCGGGAGGTTGAGAATGACGATGGGCGACGAGGAGAGGATGCGAGAGCACGCGCGGGCCATTTTCGACGCGGGCGTGGCAGCGGCAGACCCGGCGGAGGCGGTGAGGGCGGCCTTCCGGGTCGACGGCGACACTCTGTCGGCGGGCCGCCCCGAGGAGGAGGTCTGTCGGGTGGACCTTACGGCCTGCCGTCGGGTCGTCCTGATTGGGGCGGGCAAGGCCACCGCGCCCATGGCACGGGCGGTGGAGGAGATCCTCGGCGACCGGCTGGACGAGGGCGTCATCGTCGTCAAGTACGGCCACGGGGAGGCTTTGAGCAAGACCCGCGTCATCGAAGCCGGCCACCCCGTGCCCGACAAGGCCGGCGTGGAGGGGGCCGAGGCGATAATCTCCCTCGTGGACGGCTTAGGGCGGGACGACCTCGTCATCTGCTGCCTCTCCGGCGGGGGCTCGGCCCTCCTTCCCGCACCCGCGGGCCGCATCACCCTGAACGACAAGCAGGCCCTGACCGAGCGCCTATTGGAGAGTGGGGCCGCGATTGAAGAAATCAACGCCATCCGAAAACACTGCTCCCGAATCAAGGGGGGCCAGCTCGCCCGCCGGGCCGCACCGGCTAAAGTCGTAAGCCTCATGCTCTCGGACGTCGTCGGCGACCGGGCCGACACGATCGCCTCCGGCCCGCTCGCGCCCGACGAGACGACCCTCGCCGATTGCCACTCCATTCTCGAGCGATACCGCCTGAGCGAGCGCATCCCGGCTGCGGTCGCCAACCACCTAAAAGAGCCCCTATTCGGAAAATCCCGGAAAATCGCGGAAAATCCCAAGGCGGACGACCCTGCCTTTGCCAATATCAAACATTATATTGTCGCCAATAATCTAAAATCCCTCGAGGCCGCCTCCGAGAAAGCCCGCGGGCTGGGGTACACGCCCACAATCCTCTCGGCCTCCATCCAGGGCGAGGCCCGCGAGGTCGCCAGGGACCTGGCGGCCGTCGCCCGCGAAGCCCAGAGCTCGGCCCACCCCACCTCTGCCCCGGCCTGCCTGCTCGCCGGAGGGGAGCCGACGGTCACCCTCGCCGGGTCGGGCAGGGGCGGGCGCTGCCAGGAGCTCGCCCTCGCCGGCGCCATCGCCATTACCGGGTGTGAAAACATCGTGCTCCTCGCCGCGGGAACCGACGGCTCCGACGGCCCTACGGACGCCGCCGGCGCCATAGCCGACGGCAAAACGGTCGCCCGAGGCTACAACGCGGGCTTAGACGCCCAACGCCACCTCGACGCCAACGACGCCTACCCCTTTTTCCAGGCCCTGGAAGACCTTGTAATCACAGGCCCTACCCTAACGAACGTGATGGACATCATCTGCATCCTCCAAGGCCCCCCGGGGCGGAGCCCATGACCATCTTAGAAAAGATTCGAGCCCGCGCGAGCCCCCTCTCCCGCCGGGTCGTCCTCCCCGAGGGGGGCGAAGAGCGAACGGTCGAAGCGGCGGCGCGGATCGCCTCCCAGGGTATCGCCCGGCCGCTCCTGCTGGGTGCGGAGGTGGAGATCGTCGCTATGGCCGTCCAACTTGGAGTAACACTCCACGGCGTCGAGATCGTGGACCCCTCCACATCCCCCAGGCGCCTGGCCTTCGAGGAGCGCCTCTTCGGCCTGATGGAGCCCAAGGGCCTCGCGAGGAGCGAGGCAGCCCGGATGGCCGCCGACCCTCTATACTTCGGGGTCCTCCTGGTTGAGGCGGGAGAGTGCGACGCCATGGTCGCCGGAGCCGCCCACCCGACGAGCGACGTCCTCCGCCCTGCGCTCCAGGTCCTGAAGCCCGCTCCCGGCTTCTCGGTCGTATCCAGCTTCTTTCTCATGGTGCTCCCAGACTCCCTGTACGGCGAGGAGGGGGCATTGCTCTTCGCCGACTGCGCCGTGGTGCCCGACCCCACGGCGGAGCAGCTCGCCGAGATCGCCGTCGCGACGGCCGGCTCGGCCCGCTCGCTCCTGGGGGTGGAGCCGAGAGTGGCCATGCTCTCTTATTCGACCAAGGGGAGCGCGGAGGGCCCGCGGGTGGAGAAAGTCCGAAGGGCCACCGACCTCGCCCGCCGGAGGGCCCCTGGGATGCTTATCGACGGCGAGCTCCAGGCCGACGCCGCCCTTGTGGCCGACGTCGCCGCCTCCAAAGCCCCGGAGAGCCCGCTCGAGGGCCGGGCCAACGTTCTCATATTCCCCGACCTCGACGCCGGAAACATCGCCTACAAGCTCGTCCAGCGCCTGGGGCGCGCCGAGGCCGTGGGGCCCATCATCCAGGGGCTCAGAAAACCGGTGAACGACTTATCCAGGGGCTGCACGGCCGAAGACATCGTCAACACCGTCGCCATCAGCGCCCTGCAGGCCTCAGGTCCGCCTTAGGCGGAACCCCGACACCTTATCCTAAATGAGTATTACCAAAAAACAGGCGGGCTTGTCGTCACGTACTTCCCGTACTTCCCGAATGGGGGGCGATTTTTTTCGCTTTTTGTAGGGACAGGGCCGACCAAAGGTCGCTTGCGACCCCCGGACCCCGATACCATCAGCCCGCCTCAGGCGGAACCCTGACACCCCCAAACCACGGCTAGTCGGGGGAAACCTCGACAACCCCAATTAAGGGTAGTCGGGGTCGCCCCTGACCCCGACTCCTTTTACCAGTCCTTCCACAACGCTCCGTCAAAGACCGGGTTGGCCGAGCTGAAACGATACGCGCTCGCCTCCTCCACAATCCCTTCCCTAACGGGATTCCCGTGAATGTAAGCGACCTTCTCACATAACTCCCGCACGCCCCGGACTCCGTGGTCGTAATACCGATCCATCCAGACCTTGCCCCGTCTACCCAGGCGGCGGTTAATCATCCTCGCACTTCCCTTCTTAATCTCCCGCATGATGAGCCCAAGGGTCGCGCCCTCTGACGGCATCAGCAACAAGTGAAGGTGGTCCGGCATTATCGCAAACGCCAGCAGGTTAAATCGCCCCCTTTGCCGTTGAGCGTTGATGACATCCCAAAGGTCTTGGGCACAGCCATGGTCACGGAAGAACGGGTGCCACTTATCGGTCGTGCTCGTTACGTGGTAGCAAGCCCCATCTTCGCGTGGATGCGTTAGTCGTCCCATTACGTTCGAGTGGTGTCGGGGTCAGGGGCGACCCCGACTACCCAAATTTTCTCAATGTCGTTGCGCTTAGGCATTGTATTCTACGCTGTCCTAACCCGGGAAAGAACCGCAACCGACGGGCCTCCCCTATCCGGGTAGTCGGGGTCGCCCCGGACCCCGACTCCTTTTTGAACTATCCTGGTAGTTCCGCCCAAGGCGGATTCCCGACTACCCAAATAAAAGTGAAAGGGGCGCTTCATATCGCCTAGCTTCAATGAAGAGGCATTGGTTGACCTAGCACAAGAGACGAACACACCTAACCGTTTCTTCCCTTAGAGGAGGAAATTTTGAGAAAAAAACCATATCCGGGTAGTCGGGCCGACCAAAGGTCGCTTGCGACCCCCTGACCCCGACTCCTTTTCAGGCGGAC
>JADFOP010000015.1 GCA_022562795.1 Nitrospinota bacterium | reverse complement strand
CTCGACTACATGGAAAAACCTTCGGGGATGTCCATCGGCGACGGGACGGTCATCCGTGAGTATGTGACGGTCCATCGCTCCATCGAGGAGGGAGGCGAAACCCTTGTCGGCCGCGGCTGCTTCCTTATGGCGCTCGTCCACGTTGCCCACGACTGCCAGATCGGCGACGGGGTCATCCTAACGAGCTTTGTGGCCTTAGGCGGTCATGTCATCATGGGCGACCGGGTGGTGGTGGGCGGCCACTCGGCCTTCCATCAATTCGTCCGGGTGGGCCAGCTCGCCATGGTAGGGGGCACCTCACGGACCGTCAAGGACGTGCCGCCTTACTTCATTGCCGAGGGCAATCCGTGCCGCGCCAGAGCCCTCAACGTGGTGGGGCTGCGCCGGGCAGGGGTGGCCGGAGAGACTCGAGACAAACTCAAGCGGGCCTTCAGGCTCATGTACCGAAGCGGCCTCAATACGACCCAGGCCCTTGAGGCCATCAGGGCCGAGCTCACGCCCCATGACGCCGTAGACCATCTAGTGGCATTCGTCGAGGCCAGCGAACGGGGTATCGTCCCCGGCGTTGAGCACAAAGGGGGGGAGGAGGAATGACCGCAGTCCGTGCGGGAGTTGTCGGCACCGGCCACATGGGCCGCTACCACGTGGCCATCTACTCGGAGTTCCCCGACGTGGAGCTTGCTGGCATAGTCGACACCAACGAGGAGCTCGTCCGGGGCCTGGCCGCACAGTACAACACCACCCCCTATACCGACTACCGGGAAATCTTCGGTCGGGTGGACCTGGTCTCCATCGCGGTGCCGACCAGTCTCCACCACTCCGTTGCCAAGGAGTTCCTTCGAAACGGCATTCACGTCCTTTTAGAGAAGCCGATTACGAAAGACCTGGAGCAGGCCCACGAGCTCTTCGCCTTAGCGGCGGAGCATGAAGTCGTCCTCCACATAGGCCATGTGGAGCGCTTCAACGGCGCCGTCCAAGAGCTGAAGAAGATCGTCGAGAAACCCATTCTCATCGAGGCTCGCCGCCTGGGGCCCTTCCAGCCCCGGGTCGAGGACGATGGGGTGGTGCTCGACCTCATGATCCACGACATCGATATCGTCCTGGGCCTCGTGGCCGAGCCCATTGCCCACCTCGCCGCCCAAGGGGTGAGCGTCTTCTCGCCCCACGAGGATGTGGCGAACGTGCAGATGACTTTCGAGGGCGGATGCGTGGCCACCCTTACCGCAAGCCGGGCTACCCATAACAAGGTCCGCACCATGGCGGTGACACAACAGGACGCCTACGTTTTTCTCGACTTCACCGATCAAGATATCCACATCCACCGCCAGGCCTCAACCGAGCACCTCCTCACCCGCGAGCAGCTCCGCTACAAGCAAGAGTCGCTCATCGAGCGGGTGTTCGTCTACAAGGACAACCCCTTGAAGAGTGAGATTCTCCACCTCATCGAATGCGCCCTCGATGGAGCCAAGCGGGCCGTCAGCGTGGAGGATGAGCTCAAAAGCCTGACAGTGGCCCTCGAAGTTCTGGAGCTGATCCACGCCAACCGCCGGGCCCATCGGAGCGTGGTAGAATCAAGTGGACAATGAGCCTCCCGCCCCTGGGGGCCCTCCTGTGACGACCCCTTCCACGATCTGTATCATCGCTGGCGACGGGGAGCTGCCCATACTAGCGGCTCAGTCGGCCCGCAGCCAGGGCTATCGGGTTGTGGCCATTGGATTAAGCCGCCGCATCGCCAGGGCAATGGCGCCTCACGTCGAGGCCGTCTTCCATTACGGCTACGGCCAGCTTCGTAAAACCTGGGCCACGTTACAGGCCGAAGGCGTACAGGACGTCCTCTTCCTCGGACGATTCAACAAGCGGGTCCTCTTCAACCCGAAGGGGTTCGACGACGTCTCCCTCAGATTCCTCCGCAGGATCGTCAGCAAGGCAGACCGCACCCTCATGGAGGGTCTCATTGAGCTTTTCGAGGCCGAGGGCTTCGTCGTACGAGACCAAAAGGATTTTCTGGAGGCCTGCCTGGCAGACCCCGGGCTCATTACCGATAGGGAGCCGACCGCCGAGGAGTGGGAAGACGTGCTCTTCGGGTTCCAGAAGGCACGGGACATCGCATCCCTCGATATCGGTGAGACGGTGGTGGTCAAGGACCGGTCCGTGGTGGCGGTGGAGGCTATCGAGGGGACCAACGCGTGCATCGAGCGGGGCTGCCGAGAGGTGGATGGCGCCGTGGTGGTCAAGGTCACCCGACGCCGCCAGGACTTCCGCCTCGACGTTCCCGCCATCGGCCCCTCGACGGTGGAGCTCCTCGTTAAGGGAGGGGCGTCAGTGCTGGCACTGGAGGCCGGGCACATCTACGTCCTCGAAAAAGAGAAAATTCGTAAAATCGCGAAAAAAGGAGACCTCGCCATCGTGGCCTGCGACGGAACGGAATTCGTCCCTCCGCCGACACCCTCCCAGGGAGAGGAGCGGTGAGCGGCCATCCCCCCCGGCTTTGCATCGTCGCCGGAGAGGAGTCTGGCGACACATACGGGGCCGAGCTCGCCGTGGCGCTCCGCGCCCTGGCGCCCGAGACTGTCGTGGAAGGAATGGGCGGCTCCAGGATGGAGGCGGCCGGAGTCAAGATCGTCGTCGACAGCCGGAACCTCGGGGCGATGGGGATCGTCGAAGCCCACAACAAGCTTGGGGGTATCGTCCGGGCCTACCGCCGCATGTCCTCCCACCTCGCCAAGACCCGCTACGACGCCGTCGTCTGTATAGATTTTCCCGAGTTCAACCTCCGCCTTGCCCGCTCGGCCAAGCGGCGCGGCCACCGGGTCATCTATTACGTGACCCCGCAGATTTGGGCCTGGAGAAGGTGGCGGGTGCGGCTCCTACGGAGGTACGCGGACCTCTGCCTCGTGGTCCTGCCCTTCGAGGCCGACTTCTACCGGGCCCGCAAAGTCAAGGCCGAGTTCGTGGGCCACCCGCTGCTGGACCTGGTGAAACCCGCCCCCGACAGGGCCGGCTTCTTACGCGAGGTGGGCCTCGATCCTTCCCGGCCCGTGATCGGCTTGCTGCCCGGCAGCCGGCGGGCTGAGATCCGCTACATGCTCTCGACCCTGCGGAAGGCTGCCGAAAAGCTCTCCCGGGCGCGACCCAATCTTCAGTTCCTCCTGCCAGTGGCCCCGACCGTCCGCCGGGGGCAGGTGGAGCATTACCTCGACGGCCATAGCCTGGACCTGGCCCTCGTAGAGGGTCGAGCCCACGACGTTATGTCTTCGGCCGACATCTGCCTGGTCGTCTCCGGCACGGCGACCCTGGAGGCCGCCATCCTCGGGACCCCAATGGTCATCATCTACCAGGGCAGCTATTCTTCAGGGCTTGTTGCGAAGCTGCTGCTCCGGATCCCCACCTTTGGCCTGCCCAACATCGTGGCCGGCCGGACCATTGTGCCGGAGCTATCCCAGAAAGAGGCTTCCCCCGAGGCGATTGCCCGCGAGGCCCTGTCCATCCTCGATGAGCCGGTCGTCCGCCAGACCATGGTGGCCGAGCTCGATAAGGTCCGAAGCCTCCTGGGCGATGGTGGTGCCACCGAGCGGGCCGCCCGGAGAATTCTCGAATTCCTCTAGCCGTTGAAACCTCACAGGGGCCGGTGATATAATCAGCCCCGCCAATTCTGCAACTGTTTGGGAGGATGGGCCGTGGAGCATCCCTGGTGGATGTCGCTCCTGCCTGCGGGGGCCGTGCTCACCCGGCTGCTCGGCCGGAGTCTGCGGTGCGCCTTCATCAACTACGAGACCGAGCAGAGGCTGCGCCGGACGGGCGAGCCCATCCTGGCCATCTGGCACAGCCAGCTCTTCTTCTTCGTCTATTACTACCGCGATCAGGCCATCCCGGTCATGATGAGCCGCAGCGCCGATGGGGAGATCCTCGCCCGCCTGGTCAACTCCCTTGGGTTTTTTCCCGTTAGGGGCTCGTCCTCGCGTGGTGGGATGGCGGCGTTCCGTGAGGTCGTGCGCTTGTTGAAGGAGGGCAGGGGCACGGGCTTTGCCCCCGACGGACCCCGGGGGCCGCGCTGCCTGGTCCAGCCGGGGATCATTGAGCTGGCCCGCGCCTCGGGGAGGCCCATCCTTCCGGCCAGCTTCGCCGCCCGCCGCCGGGTGGTCTTCAACAGCTGGGACCGCTTCGTCCTGCCCCTTCCCTTCAGCCGTGTGGTGGTAATTTACGGAGAGCCCTTGGAAGTGCGGCCCGACGACGACGGCGAAGCCGCCCGCCTCGCCCTCGAGGAGCAGCTCATCGCCATCACCCGACGGGCCGAAGCCACCTGGAGCCGCTGAGGCGACCATGTACTGGCTCTATACCACGCTCCTTGGAGCGGGTACCCTCCTGGCAAGCCCGTACTTCTTATACAAGGCTTGCACCACGGAGAAGTACCGCCACGGACTGTCTCAGCGGCTGGGCCGCGTCCCGTCTGAGGTCGTCGAAGGGCTCGCCGGCCAACGACCCCTGTGGGTGCACGCCGTCAGCGTGGGGGAGGTCATGGCCTCCCTGCCACTAATTAAGCTGATTAAGGCCACCCGGCCCGATCTACCCATCGTCGTCAGCGCGGTAACCCTCACCGGCCACCGAACGGCGCTACGCGAGCTGCCCCGAGCAGAGGGGGTCGTCTACTTCCCTCTTGATTTCCCATGGACCGTCGCCCGGGCCCTCGATACACTCAATCCCCGGTGCGTGTGCATCGTGGAGACTGAGCTTTGGCCGAACTTCCTTAGGGCCTGCGGTGAGCGGGACATCCCGGTGCTCGTGCTAAACGGCCGCATCTCCGACCGCTCCTATCCCCGCTACCGTAGGTTACGCCCTTTTTTCCGCCGAGTACTGGCTAATGTGGCGGCGTTCGGCATGCGGACGCCTCGGGACGCCGAGCGCATCCGTGCGATAGGGGCCCCGGCCGAGCGGGTCGTGGTGACGGGCAACCTCAAGTACGACCAGGCCGTGACCGAGGGCAACGGCGCGCGGGCCGAGGGGCTGCGCCAGGCCCTCGGAATTGCCGTAGGCGAACCGTTGCTGGTCGCCGCCTCCACCCACCAGGGAGAGGAAAATATGGTCTTGGAGGCCTTCGCAGACCTCCTTGAGCACTACCCAAAGCTCCGACTCCTCCTCGTGCCCCGACACCCTGAGCGGTTCGCCGAGGCCGAATCGATCATCGCCAAATGCGGGATGGCCTACCGTAAATGGAGCGCCCCGCCGTCGAGCGGCGCAGAGCCCCCACCGCCGGTGCTCCTGCTAGACACCATGGGCGAGCTCACCGCGGCCTACCCTTTGGCGACCCTGGTCTTTATCGGCGGAAGCCTCGTGCCCATAGGGGGCCACAACGCCTTAGAGGCGGCAGCGGCGGGTAAGGCGATCCTCTTCGGCCCCCACATGAGCAACTTCCAGCAGGAGGCCTCAGACCTTCTGGCCGCTGGAGGCGCCCGCCAAGTGGAGGACGCCAACTCCCTGGCGGTGGCCTGCCGCGCGCTGCTCGCCGACCCCGACGCACTCGACGCCATGGGCCGGGCGGCTTTGGAGGTCGCGGAGGCGGGTCGGGGTGCAGCGGACAAGAACCTCGCTCTGCTGGAGCCATATCTCGAGATCGAGGCCAAGCGGTGAAGGCCAGCGAATTGCTCCGACCGGCTCTGGCGTTGGCTGCGGGCATCTACGGGGTGGCCGTCAGGTCCCGTCGTCTCGCCTACGACCGACGTTGGGCGCGCGCCGAAGAGCTTCCAGTCCCCGTCATCAGTGTGGGCAACCTGACCGCGGGGGGCGCGGGCAAGACTCCCTGTGTGGCGGATGTGGTCAGGCGCCTTCTTGGCGAGGGCTTCCGGCCCGCGGTGGTGAGCCGGGGCTACAAAGGCCGCCGGAAGGGCATCGTGGTGGTGAGCGACGGCGCCCGAATGCTGGAAATGCCCCCCGCGGTGGCAGACGAGGCCGCAATGCTCGCCGATCAGCTTCCCGGTGTCCCGGTCCTCACCGGGGCCCGCAGGCCCCTCGTTGGCCGGGCCGCCGTCGAGCGGTTCGGGGCCAACGTCATCGTCCTAGACGACGGCTTCCAGCATCGGGCCTGCGGACGGGACCTCGACATCGTCCTTGTGGACGCCGGTCGTCCTCCGTCTTCCGATGCCCTCCTTCCGCTGGGACGCCTGCGGGAGCCCCCTTCGTCTCTAAGGCGGGCCAATCTGATTGTCGCCACCAAGAGCGCAAAACCGGAGGACGCCATTGTGGTGGGCCAGTGGGCTTGGGGACGGGTGCCGGTCGTTAGGGCCCAGCATGCGCCGGTCGGCTGGAGGTCCCTCCCTGGAGGCAGGCCTATGCCCCTTAGCGAACGGCCCAAAGGGACGGCCATCGCCTTCTGCGGGCTGGCCGCTCCGGAGTCTTTCCGGCGGAGCCTGGCGGACTTACGCGTCCCCGTTGCGGGGTTCGCCGCCTATCGGGACCATCACCTCTATCGAGCGAGCGACGGGGCGTTCCTCGCTACCTGGGCCCGCGCGCTCGGGGCCTCCTGGTTCGCTACCACCGAGAAGGATGCCGTACGCCTCTCAGGGATCGGGGCGCTGCCCTATCCCACCTACGCTCTGGCCATCGAATTTAGGATTGTCGAGGGCGCCGAGACATGGCACGAAGCCATCATCGCCGCCGCCCGTGGCAAGCGGGGCTAAGAGAGCACCGACTATCATTCCCTCATTACTGCTGCACTGATAGCAATAGGTATAGGCCCGAGGAGCTGAAGAGCAGGTTTGGGCTCCATGCGCTTAGAGCGGGGGGCAGATGCCCGGCGTGGCCCAGGGCCAGCGTCACGCTTGTGAGGACCCAGTAGGAGAAGCCGACGGCGATCGACAGCACGATGCCGAAGAGGAGTCCCCCGCGACGGCCGGTCCGCAGGCTGAAGGGCACGCCGAACAGCGCCATAATGAATGCGGTAAGGGGGGTGGCCAGCTTTGAGTTCATCTCCACGGCGTAGTGGGTATCATCGTAGCCGCTGGCGCGAATCTCCTTGACGAGCCGGCGGATTTCTTTGTAACTCATTTCATTGGGTTCCTTCTGTATTTCTCCAAAGTCCCCCGGCTTTTCGGAAAACGGGAGGTTTATTGTCGGGAAGTACTCGGTGCGGAAGGAGCCATCGGAGTGGAAGTCCCGGATGTAGACGTTCTCGAAGCGCCACAGCTCCCCGTCCCATCGGGCGCTGTCTGCGTCAATCCGCTGGAAGAGGCGGTTGGCCGAATTGAGGCGGTAGAGGGCGATACCGTTTAGCTTGCCGCTTGCTTTATCCAAGTGGTGGATGTTCCAGATGATGTTGTCGGCGCTCTGGTACCAGATATTCTTAGACCGGACGAGTCCAGACAAGTGCCGCTTGCGGACGGTGACCTCGAAGATTTGGCGGTGTTTTCGGTTTGTATGGGGCAGGAAGTACTCGTTGGCGGCGAACGTAACCCCGCTTATCAGCAGCGACGCCACCATGATGGGGCTGGCGATGGCGATAAGGGCAACGCCGCTCGCTTTCATGGCGGTAATTTCATTGTTCTTGGAGAGGATGGAGAAGGTTAGTATGGTCGCCAGGAGCACGGCGAAGGGGACGACCTGGAAGACGATGAAAGGGAGCTTGTAGGCGAAGTATTGAGCGACGGCCACCCATGTTGCGTGGTGCTCCACAAAGTCGTCCACCCGCTCGAAGAACTCCACAATGAGGTAGAGGCCGACGAAGCTCACCAGTATGAGGCTGAAAAACTTGAGGAACTCGCGGCGCAGATACGCTCTTAGAATCCGCATCGGGGAGGCCTCCTTACGGGCCTTCGATCCGGCCCATCACAAGCCGTCTGGCGGCACGGCCGACTATGCCGAGACGCCGCATCGCTGACTCGGCATAGGTGAAGGGCCGCTCCATGGCCGTTTTCGAAACGAGATAGACGGCCAGCAGCGCTATGACGACGTTGGGCATCCACATGGCCAAGAGCGCCGGGATGCGCCCCTCGTCACCAAGGCCCTCCCCCATTGTGTAAAGGAGATAATATAAGAGCACCACCGCTGCGCTGATGACAAAGCCACCCGGGCGCCCGCTGCGGCGGTTGAACATCCCCAGTGGCGCCCCGACAAATCCGAGCAATAGGGCGGCTACCGGCAGGGAGAACTTCTTATAGTACTCCACCAGGGCGATGGCGCCCTCCCGGCTCCCTGGGGGGGTTTGAGCGACCAAGAGGCGAAGCTCGGCCGCCGTCATCTGCTTGACCCCCTTCTTGGGCTGGCCCGCCTCCAGGAGTCCTCTCAGGTTGAGGGCAAGCTCGTGTTGGCGGAAGTGCAGAATCTGGTAGCGCTCCCTTCCGGGCAGGAGCTTGTGGATGGTGCCGTTGCGCAACTGCAGGACTACCCTGCGTCGGGCCGGATCGGGGATCAGGCGTCCCTCCTGAGCCACGATGGTCTGCGACTGGTCTCGCTGGCGCCGGTCTGCGATGAAAACGCCTCTGACGACGTTGTCGTTGGCCGGCACCTCCTGAGCGTAGAGGACCAAGCCGGAGAAGGTGTCGTTGAAGACACGGGGCTTTATCTCCAGAGCGGCTTTGGACCTAACGAGGTTGAACATCACCTGCTGGAAGGCCAGGTTGCCAGTCGGGAACGCAACGAAGATTAGGTAGCTGGTCGCTATATATGCTGCCACCGACAGCACTAAAACCGGCCCCAGCATGTGGAGGAAGCTCATGCCCGTAGCCTTCATGGCGACGATCTCGCTGTCTGTTGAAAGCTTGCTGAACACCGTGATGGCGCTGACAAGCAGAGAGATTGGTATAATGAGAATGAGAAAGGAGGGCGAGAGGTAGACCAAGAGCTTCAGCACCACCAAGAGGGGCACACCTTTGTTGAGCACCAGGTCGGTTAAGCGCAGCATCCGGCTTAGCAACAGCACCAGGGTGAAGATGAAAAGGGCCAGAGCGAAGACACTCACCAGCTCCTTGAAGATGTATCGGCTGAGCAGCCGCATCTTAAGACCTCCAAGCGCTCGTCCGTGAGAATTGACGGAAGCGAGTATAGCGTTGCCCCGGCTTCAAGGCAAGTCCGACAGGGGGAGGAGACGAAAGACGTTGACATCCCTTTAAAACTTCATTACTCTAACAAATTTAATAGCTTTAACGGTCTTGGAGCGATTATGAACATGGTGGCGCGGCCCATACGTCACATGATGGAATATTGCACCCTGGTTGGACTGTCGGCTGGGGTGCGGCTTCTGTCGGTCGAGCGCGCCCAAGCTGCAGGGAGGCGTATGGGGCGGCTCTGGTACGGGCTCGATGCCCGCCGCAGGCGGGTGGCGCTGGACAACCTCACAATGGCCTTCGACGGGCAGAAATCGAAGTCAGAGGTCGAGTCCTTAGCCCGGGAGGCCTTCGAGCAGCTCGGCGTCACGGCGAGCGAGACCTGCCTGCTCGGCTCCCTTCCCAAAGAGTGGTTCTTTGAGAGGGTATCGGTGGAGGGGCAGGACCATTACTGGAATGCTCTCGAGGCGGGCAAGGGGGTACTCATTATGGCGGCCCACTTCGGCAACTGGGAGTTGCTGGGGCTGGTGCCGTCGTTCAATGGCCACCCAGTCGGGGTGGTGGCCCGCACCGCCGACAATCCGGCCATCGAGCGAGAGCTAACCCGTATGCGCTGCCGCTTCGGCAATCGGGTCATCCCCAAGCCCGAGGCGTTGCGCGAGAGCTTACGGATATTAAGGGCTGGGGGGGCCGTAGCCATCCTCATCGACCAAAACGTTGCCGACCGGGAGGGCGTCTTCGTAGAGTTCTTCGGACGGCCCGCCTGTACCACACCCACCATGGCCTTGCTGGCCTTGAAGACCGATGCGGCCGTCGTACCTACCTTCTGTGTGAGGATGGCCGATGGTTCCCACCGGGTGTTCGTCGAGCCGCCGGTGCAGTTAGAACGGACCGGGGACCTTGAACGGGACGTCCTTGTCAACACCCAGCGATTCACGGACATCGTCGAGCGCTACGTGCGCCGGTATCCGGACCACTGGCTCTGGATGCACCGGCGCTGGAAGACCAGGCCTCAGCCCGAACGAGCGGCGGTGGAGGTCAGAGAGTGACGCGCCGGGCTGAGGAGCTACGGGCGGTGCTGGTGCGCAGCCCCAACTGGCTTGGAGATGCTGTATTGAGCATGCCGGCCGTCGAGGCCATCCGGCGGCTCTATCCCGAGGCGACCATCGGGGTCCTCTCACCCGAGGGTCTTGCGCCCCTTTGGGCCATGCAACCGATGGTCGATACGGTGGAGGCGTTCGGCCCCACCCGGGGGCTCGCCCGGCTCTGGGACGACCTCCGCCTGGCGGGGCGCATTCGGAAAGAGCGTTGGGATCTGGCGGTGGCCTTCCCGAACAGTTTTCGCTCCGCCCTCCTGCCGGCCATGGCGGGTGTGCCGCGGCGGGTCGGCTTTGCTACCGACGCCAGGCGGTGGCTGCTCACCGACCGGCCCTCCAAGAACGAGGAGCTTCGGGCGGACCATCAGATGGACCAATACCTTAGACTTGTCAGGGCTTTGGGCTACGATGGTCCAAAGCCGCCGGTGCGCTTAACCGTAGAGCCCGAGCGGCTCCGGTGGGCCGATGCGCTACTTGAGCGCCATAAGCTGGCGGGGGGGCGCTGTCCCGTTGTGGGCATCCACCCGGGGGCGACCTACGGCCCAGCCAAGCGTTGGTTCCCGGAGCGGTTCGCGGCCTGGGCTGAGGCCGTCACCAATGAGCTAGGGGCCCTCGTGCTCGTCTGCGGCGGGTCGGGTGAGGCGCCCTGGGCCGCAGGTGCTGCGGCTACCCGACCGGGCCGGTTGCTGGATTGGACGGGCCGAACCGACGTGGCCTCCCTGTCCGCCCTGCTCGCCCGGTGCGACGTCGTAGTCTGTAACGACTCAGGTCCCATGCACGTGGCCGCCGCCGTGGGCACACCCGTTGTGGCGCTCTTCGGCTCCTCCGACCCGGCGCGGACGGGCCCCGTGGGACCAGGCCACGTTGTGGTGCGGGAGCATGTTGAGTGCAGCCCCTGCTTCGCCCGGACCTGCCCCCTCCAGGACTCCAAGTATGTCTGCTTCGAGCCCATCGGGGTGGAGCGGGTCCTAGAGGCGGTGGTGGAACGCCTGGATGTGAGCTACGCAGAGTCGGGTCAGCCCCTGTGAGGTCGCCCATGAAGGTCAACTTCCGCAAGATTTTGGAGAAGCCCCCGGAGCGAGCGGCCAAGGACAAGCAGACGGTGCCTGACAAGCCCTCCGTTCTCCACACGGAAAGCTCCGACGGCTGGGGTGGGCAGGAGATCCGTATCCTCCTGGAGGCGAAGGAGCTTCGCAAGCGGGGCTACAATGTGGTGCTGGCTTGTCAAGAGCAGAGCGGCCTCTCGCGTGAAGCCCGGGCCGCCGGGGTGCCCGTTCTCCACGTCAAGATGCGAAGCCACTTCGACCTCCTCGCCATCTGGAAGCTGCGCAAACTCATGCGCTTGAACAACTTTCAGATCGTCAACACCCACAGCTCCCGCGACAGCTGGGTCGCCTCCTTCGCCTCGAAGCTCGCGGGCGTGCCGGCCCTCATTCGGACCCGCCACCTGTCGGTGCCAATCTCCACCCACCCGCTCAACATCGTCTACCGCCTGCCCGATGTCATCGTCACCACCTCCGAGGCCACCCGCAATTTCCTAATCGAGCGCAATCAGATCGACGAGGGTTCAGTCGTCTCTATCCCAACGGGCGCTGTCCTCGAGCGGTTCGACCCGAGCTACCGGGCCTCCCACCTAAAGGGGGAGCTAGGCCTTTCCGAGGATGCCCCGGTCATCGCCAAGGTCGCAGTCCTTAGAAGCTGGAAGCGCCACGACGTATTCCTGCTGGCGGCGCGCCGGGTGTTGGAGCGCGAGCCGGAGGCCCGATTCCTCATCGTTGGCGACGGGCCTCAGCGCGAGAATTTGGAGCGCAAGGTCAAAGAGCTGGGCTTGGAGCGGGCCGTCATCATGACCGGACACCGAACCGATGTGCCAGCGATCCTTTCCATCACTGACGTCTCCTGCCTGGTGAGCGACTCCGCAGAGGGGGTCCCCCAGACGGTGACCCAATCGCTCGCCATGGGCAAGGCGGTGATCGGCACCAACGTGGGCGGCATACCAGAGCTCATCGTCGATGGGGTGACGGGCTACCTCATCCCTCCCGAAGATCCGGACATCCTGGCCGACAGGATTCTCGCGCTCCTAAACGACCCCGCCAAGGCTGAGGATATGGGCAGGGCCGGCCGGCGCCTCATCGAGGAGCGATACACCTGCGAGATAATGGTGGAGCGGCTCGAACGGCTCTACCGAGAGGTCCTAACCGCCAAGACCAAGGTCGCGGCGCAGGTCTGAGGAGACCCCCCGTGGCGTCCCTCTCGGTTGTAATTATTACCCGGAACGAGGAAGCCAACATCCACGACTGTCTTGCGAGCTGCGCCTTCGCCGACGAGATTGTGGTCGTGGATTCATTCAGCACCGACCGGACGGTGGAGATCTGTCGGGAGCACACCGGCCGGGTTATCCAGGAGTCGTGGCGGGGGTTCGGTCGGCAGAAGAATTTCGCCATCGAGCAGGCCAAGGGGCCGTGGATCTTCAACCTCGACGCCGACGAGCGCATCACGCCGGCTCTAAGGGCCGAGATCGAGGCCATCACGGCCGCCGATGAGCCTCAACCGGCCGGCTACTACGTGGCCAGGCGCAATTACTTTGGCGACCGCTGGGTGCGCCATTGCGGATGGTATCCAGACTACACCCTCCGTCTATTTCGGAAAGGGGCGGGCTGGTTCAACGAGCGGGCCGTCCACGAGGCGGTGGAGCTCACAGGCCACGCCCGGTCGGAGCGCCTGCAGCACCCCATCGAGCACTACACCTACGCCTCGATCGGCGACTTCATGGAGCGGCTCGACCGCTACACCACCCTGGCCGCAGAGGAGGACTTCCGGGCCGGCCGGCGGGGCAGTCTCGCCGACCTGGCCTTTCGGCCCCCGTTCACGTTCTTCAAGATGTACCTGCTTAGGAAGGGCTTCCTGGAGGGCTCCTTCGGCCTTACCCTCTCCGGGCTCTACGCCATCTACACGTACGTCAAGTACGCCAAGCTCCGGGAGATGAACCAGCGATGAAGCCACTGCCCACCGAGCGAATCCGGCGCATTCTGGCCGTTAAGTTAAAAAAAATCGGGGACGTGGTGATGACCGTGCCGGCCCTGCGGGCCATTCGGGACACCTACCCCGAGGCCTACCTAGCTGTGCTCGTCAACAGCGGCACCGAGGCCGTGCTGGAAGGCCTCGACTGGATTGATGAGGTTATCGTCTTCGACCGCCGCTCCAAGCGGGGGCGTTTGTGGCAGCGGGCCGCCCGCCAGCTCGCCTTCCTCAAGGAGCTGCGGAGGAGGCGATTCGACTTGGTTATTCAGATGACCAAGGGCGACCGGGGGGCTATTGCGGCGCTCCTCAGCGGGGCGCGCTTTAGGGCCGGAGTAGACCCCGAGGGCCGCGGGTTTCCCGGCAAGCGCTTCCTTTTCACCCACCTGGCCCCTTCGCCCCACCCGCAGGATCACTACGTGGAGCACAACCTCTCCATCGTCCGAGCCCTCGGAATGAAGACGTCCAATCTGGCTCTCGAGATACCCTACGGCCACGAAGACGTCGCCGCCGTAGATAGCTTCTTGGCCAAGGCCGGGGTCGACGGTGAGGTCCCCCTGGTCCATGTTCACACCACCTGTAGCTGGATATTCAAATGCTGGACGGTCGAAGGGATGGCCCGGCTCATCGACCACCTCCAGGCCGGGCGGGGCTGCGCCGTGGCCGTAACCTGCGGGCCGGCCGACCGCGAGAAGGTCCTTTGCGCTCAGATTCTTGCCCGGACCAACACGAGCCCCGTATCCTTCGTCGGCCGGACGACCCTTAAGCAGCTCGCCGCCATCAGCGCCAGGGCGACGCTATTCGTAAGCGGGGATACGGCTCCGATGCACATCGCGGCGGCCGTGGGTACACCCGTGGTCGCCATCTTCGGGCCCACCGGGCCTCTCAACACGGCCCCATGGGGCAGGGGCCACCGGGTCATCACCAAGGGCTACGCCTGCCAGCCCTGCGGCCAGGACGGCTGTGGGGGCTCGAAGCGGAGCGACTGTCTCGAGGACCTGACCCCCGAGGAGGTCATCCCGCAGGTTGACGAGGCCTTGGACCAGGTCCTCCGACATGACCGGTCGCTTGCCTAAGACCGCCGGAGACACGTCCATGAAGGTCGCCCTCATCCGCCAGACCATCCGCGCAGGCGCAGGCGGCGCCGAAGGGACGGTCCTCGGATGGGCCCGAATACTGCTGGAGGCGGGCCACGAGGTCCACCTCATCGGCCGGACCATCGAGGAGGCCGATCTGCCGCCCGGCGCCGTCGCCTATCGGCTCCGAAGCCCTGGCGGGCTTTCTTTGATCCGCGCCGCGGGGTTCGCCCGTGCGGTCTCCTGGTTTTTGCTCAAGCACCGCGAAAGGTTCGACATCGTCCACAGCTTCGAGCGCACCCTCGGCCAGGACATATACCGGGCCGGCGATGGGTGCCACCGGGAGTGGCTTGCCCAGCGGGCAAAGGCCGAGACTCCCTTGAAAAATTTATGCATCGCCGCCAACCCGCTCCACCGCTACTACCTGAGCATCGAGCGGAAGCTCTTTAAGACCACCCCGATGATTATCGCCAACGCCGAGCTGGGCCGCCAGGAGATTCTCCGCCACTACGGCGTGTCGCCCGAGCGCGTGCGGGTCATATACACAGGTGTGGACCGCCACCGATTTCAACCGGCGAACCGCGAGCGGTTCAGAGCTCGGGTCCGGCGGGAGCTTGGGGTTCCAGCCTCCTCACCCCTGGTGCTATTCGTTGGAGGCGGGTTCAAGCGCAAGGGGCTCGCCGCTGCCATCCACGCGGTGGCCGACCTCGGCGCCGTTGAGGCCTGGCTGGCTGTGGCCGGCCGCGGCGAGACGGGACCATACCAACGGGTGGCCTCCGAGAGAGGCGTAGCCGGGCGGGTCGCGTTTCTCGGCGAGCGGCCTGATGTCGAGGCGCTCTACGGAGCCGCCGATCTCTTCTGCCTGCCGACACTATACGATCCATGCAGCAACGCTTGTCTAGAGGCGCTCTCAAGCGGGCTGCCGGTGGTGACGAGCGCGGCCAACGGGGCCATCGAGGCGATTGTCGAGGGGGGTAACGGCCTGGTGGTCCGCGACCCCCTGGACCGGGCTGAGGTGGCTAATGCCGTTGAGCGCGCCCTGGCCCTAGAGCCTGCGTCCGTCTTCAAGGTCTCCGACCGGACGCTCGGACCCTACGACTGGGAGCAGCACCGCCGGGCGATGCTGGTCTGCTACGAGGAGGTCATCGCACGGAAAGACGGCAGGCGGGTGGCGGCCTGAGCCTGGCAGAGCCGGAGGAGGAGAAATGCTGGAGCGGATACGGTGGCTCGGCCACGCGAGTTTTCTCATTTCCGGCGAGCCCCGCATCTACATCGACCCGTGGAAGCTCACGACAACCGAGGAGGCCGACATTATCCTGATTAGCCACAGCCACTACGACCATTTCTCAGCCGAGGATGTGGCCGCGATTCAGGGCGAGGCCACTGAGGTCGTCTGCCCTCGCGACGTGGCCGATCAGCTTGCAGGCAAAGTCACGACTGTAGCCCCCGGCTCACGGGTCTCGGTCCGGGGTGTCCCCATCGAAGTGCTGCCGGCTTACAACATAACCCGCCCCCATCACCCCCGAAGCGACCTAATGGTCGGCTTCGTCCTCACCCTGGACGGCCAAAGGCTATACTACGCTGGCGATACCGACTTCACCCAAGAGATGGCCGCGCTGGGGGCCATTGATGTGGCGTTGTTGCCCGTCGGCGGCCGTTACACTATGGACGCTGAGGAGGCGGCTGAGGCGGCCAACACCTTCCGGCCACGTGTGGCGATCCCTTACCATTTTGGCGATATCGTTGGAACCCGTCAGGACGCCGAGCGGTTCGCCCAGTCTTTTACGGGGGAGACCCGTATCCTCGATGAGGATGGTCAACCGTGACCGCTGAAGCATACGCCGCTGGAGAAGCGATGGACTGGCAGGAGAGACTTTGGGGGTGGCTGCAAAGGGCAGGTGACTGGCCTGATCGGACGATCGAGATGGTCTGTCTCGTGACGGCGCTGCCCTTCTATCTGGGGGCTCTTATATATCGATATTTCCCCTTCTTCGGGTTGGGCGCGGCGTTTACGGCGGCAGCCTGGCTGCTCGAAGAGAAGCGGCGGGCGGGCGAGCGGAGTATTTTCCCTCCGGCCTGGAGCGTCCTTAAGCGGAGCATGACTAAGCCCCTGTGGACCCTCCCGGCGCTGATCCTGCTGGCGGTCGGCGTGTGGCTCGAGGCGGTCTGGATTGCCTTAGTTGGAGTCGTGGTCCTTCGGAGTGCCGTTAGACGGGTCGACCCGCCCACACCCCAGCCTGATCGAGGAAACGATGCCTAGCTATAGGGTCCATCGTACCGTCATGAGGCTGATAGCGGCCTTGGACCGGCGTCCACCCGTTGAGGCGGCTACGGTGGAGGTTAACAACATCTGCCTCGTCAATACGACGGCTTTGGGCGATACCATGCTGTCCACCCCGGCCATCCGGGCAGTCCGAAACGCATATCCAAGGGCTCGCCTAGTATCGCTCGTACACCGCCGATGCCTTGAAGTGCTCCGCCACAATCCCCACCTGGATGAGCTCATCGAGTACCCTGGAAAGTACAAGGGCGTCTGGGGGCTGCTGCGCAGGCTCAGGGCCGAGCGATTCGACCTCGTAATCATTCTCCACGCCAACGACCCGGATATCGTGCCCCTGGTCTACTTAAGTGGGGCCCCCATTCGGGCCGGATGGGCCGAGAGCCAGATGGGCTTCTTGCTGACCCACACCTACCGGAGGCCCACCGACCCGCCCGTCCATACCATCGAGAGCCGGTTGGGGATTCTCGCCGCCGTGGGCATCCCCCCCGACGGGGTGGCCATGGAGATACACTTCGGCTCGGAGGAGCAGGACTTCGCCGAGCGCCTCTTCCGCGATTATCAGATCGATCCGGCCCAGGAGATGGTCATCGGCGTCCACCCATTCGCCAGCCGTTCCGAGAAGGCGTGGCCCGAGAGCCACGCCCTCGATCTGCTTACGCGGCTGGATGCGAAGCCGGGCCTACGGCCGCTTGTCGTAGGGGGGAGCGAGAGGCGGGACCAAGCCGAGGCCTGGCGGGCGAAGCTTCCTGCGCGGATCCCGATGGCCGTTGGGGCGGGCTCCATCACCCACTCGGCGGCCCTCGTGGAGCGGTGCGACATATTCATAACCACCGATAGCGGCCCATTTCACCTGGCGGTGGCTCTCGGCATCCCCACCATTATGCTGGTGGGTCCGACCCAGCCAAGCGTGACCGGCCCCCATCAGGACCTTGAGCGGCATACCGTCTTGAAGGCCTCCGTGGCCTGCCCCGAGTGCGCCGAGGGCGCGGTCCGCGTGCCACACACATGCATGACGTCCCTAACCCCCGAGATGGTGATGGCCACCGTCGAGGAACGCCTCCAGGCGCTTCAGAGCCACCGGTGAGGGAGTGACCGTGGAGACGCAACCTACCAACACTTGGCTGTCGGTTCTTTTCGGACTGGTGGTGCATCGCCGCCCCTGGGAGCGCCGACGGATCTTCGACCCCACCGACGTTAAGAAGATTCTCCTCGTTAGAAACGACAACATCGGCGATGTCATCTGCTCGACCCCCGCAATCGAGGCCGTCCGCCTCGCGTTCCCGGAAGCCTATGTGGCGATCCTCGTGGCCGGCTACAGCAGGGAGGCCATCGAGGGCAACCCCCACGTGGACGAGATTTACTGCTACGAGAAGGCGCGCCACCACCCGCAGACTCCGAAGCCGGTCTCGTGGTGGCGTCAGTGGAGGGTGCTTCAGGCCATCCGGGCCCAAGGATTTGACCTGGCCGTAGGCTTGCGCTCCTATTTCTCCCCCTCCCTTGGCTGGCTCGTCTTCTCCTCCGGCGCCCCCTTTCGCCTGGGCAACGCGCCCCACGGCGCCAAGCACCAAAAGCTCGCCTTCTATTACAATCTTCCGGTGAAGACCGACTGGACCATGCGCCACGAGGTCGAGAGGACCCTCGATGTGGTCCGAGCCATCGGCGTCGATAGCCAGCAGAAGCGGCTCACCTTCGTCGTACCGGAGGCCGACCGCGCCGCAGTGGACGCCTTTTTGGTAGAGCACGCCGAGGCGGACAAGCCCCTGGTGGGCCTCAACACCTTTTCACGCATCCCGGAGAGCCGGTGGCCGCCTGAGCGGTTCGCCGAGCTCGCCGACCGCCTCGTGGAGCGCTACGGAGTCCAGGTCCTCTTCACATGTCCGCCAGGAGAGGAGTGGCGGCTGGAGGCGGTCCGGCAGGCGATGGCCGCCCCGTCGCTGGCCTACCCCACTTCGACCCTAAAGCGCTTCGCCGCCGTCCAGGCCGCCTGTAGCCTCTTCATCACCACCGAGGGGGGCCCCGTCCACACGGCGAGCGCCGTGGGGGTGCCGACCATCGCCATCTTCGGGGTGCCCGAGCCCGAGGAGTGGCGCCCTTGGGGCGATGGGAACGTCGCCCTGCGGCGTGGACCAGAGGCCATTAACACGACCGTGGAGGATGTTTTGGCCGCCGTAGACGGCATGGAGGCGCCCCTATTGTGGGCGGCCCAAGCGACTCCCCCCGTCCCTGCCAAGGAGGCCTGAGTTCATCGCCATGGCCCGACGACCCCAGCGCATCTGCATCATTAAGCCGTCCAGCTTGGGCGATGTCGTCCACAGCCTGCCGGTGCTGGCGGCCCTGCGCCGGGCCTACCCAGATGCCTTCATCAGCTGGGTCGTAGCTCCAGCTTACGCCTCGCTTCTGGGCGGCCACCCCCAGCTTGATGAGGTGTTACTGTTCGACCGCGCCGCCTGGGGCCGCCTGCGACGCCTGCCCCGCTCGGCCGTAGAAGTGGCAGGCCTCGTTCGAACCTTGAGAAGTCGGCGCTTCGAGCTCGTCGTCGACCTCCAGGGGCTGTTGCGAAGCGCTCTGCTGGGCTTCGCCTCAGGCGCTGCTGAGCGGGTCGGCTTCGCCAGCGGGCGGGAGCAAGCCCCCAGGTTTTATACCCGACGGGTTGCCGTGCCCGACGGGCCGATGCACGCCGTGGACCGCTACATGCTCGTGGCTGAGGCGATCACCGGTAGGACCCATGAGGTGACCTTCCCCCTGGGCCTCGTTTCCGCCGACTACGAGGAGGCCGACCGGTTTCTCGACGCGGCGGGCCTCGGTCCCCACCGGCCCGTGGCGCTCCTCAGCCCTGGAGGACGCTGGTCGACCAAGCGCTGGGCGCCTGAGCGGTTCGCCGCCCTCGGTGGGGAGCTCAGGACGCGCCTAGGCCTCGAGCCGGTCATCGTCGGCGGGCCAGGGGAGGAGGGGATCGTCGATTCGGTTCGGCGGGCCATGGACGAGGCTGCGCCGGCGGCCTTCTTCCCGTCGCTGCGGGCGGTGGCCGCCCTCTTTGCCCGCGCCCGCATCGCCGTGACCAATGATTCTGGTGCGATGCATCTGGCCGCCGCAGCCGGCTGTCCCGTCGTGGCCCTCTTCGGCCCGACCGACCCTCGGCTGACCGGCCCTTACGGGGCGGGTCATCAGGTGGTAACCCACCCGGTGGACTGCTCCCCCTGTTTTCTTAAAACCTGTCCCATCGGGCACGACTGCCTCGTGGGCGTCTCGGTTGAGGCGGTGGTCGCGGCCGCCGAAGAGGTGCTGGTGGGGCGGGCCGCATCAGGGGAGGTGCGATCGTGACCCGACCGGCCTTTTTCATAGATCGCGATGGGGTCATCAACGAAGAGATGGGCTACATCAACCATGTGGACCGCTTCCGGATCCTTCCCGGCGCGGCGGAGGCCATCCGTCGGCTCAACGAAGCGCGCATCCCCGTGGTGGTGGTGAGCAACCAGGCAGGCCTAGCCCATGGGATTTTTTCTGAGGAGACCCTGCGGTCCGTCCAGAGGAAGTTGAGGGAGTCCATCGCCACCAGCGGTGCCCGAATCGACCGAATTTACTATTGCCCCCACCACCCAGAGGCGAAAGTGGAAAAATATCGGGTCGAGTGCGACGCGAGGAAACCTCGGCCTGGGATGCTCCACAAGGCGGCGGCCGACCTCGAGCTAGATCTCACCCGGTCGGTACTTGTGAGCGACCGCTATCAGGATGTCGCCATGGCCAAGGCCGAGCAGATGGAGGGCATCCTCGTGCTGACCGGCTACGGGCGGGGCGAACAGGAGCAAAAGGGCCTGACGTGGAATCCGGTGCCCAACTATGTAGCTCTAGACCTCGCTGATGCCGTTAGCTGGTGGCTTACCGAGCGGAAAATCGATGTCGAGGGATTCGTGGTGCGGAGGCACCCTCAAACTGTTCGTATCCTCGTGGAGACGCTCAACCGGCCGGGGGTGCTCGCCACTGTCACAAACGCCATCGCCGACTCCAAGGTCAACATCGCCGAATGCAGTGTACTGACGAGCGGCGACCAGCGGGCCCATATCCACTTGGCCATTGAGGTCGGAGACCTGAAGCAGCTGGAGCAGGTGATGGGCGAGGTCGGTATGATCCAGACGGTGCTCAACGTTCGGCGGCTCTAGGGGGTGTTGAGCGTGGAGCCTCCGATTGTAGTTCGGAGATGCAGCCCGGGCGTGATTAGGGAACTTGACGAGAGTCCAGGCGGCTGAGGCCCTTTGGTCGCATGCCTTTACAGGACTTGATTGGTGTGGTAGAAAGACGGCGGTTTGCCCCAGGCCTGCCCACATTAAGGAGCGGGAGATCATGCACGCGCTTGTGACCGGTGCAGCCGGCTTCATAGGCTCTCACCTCACTGAACGGCTCCTTCAGCGGGGCTGGACCGTCCGGGGCGTCGATAACTTCCTCGACTACTACCCCCGGAGCGTTAAGGAAAAGAACATCGAGGGGCCCCTCGACCATCCCGCCTTCACCTTCCTCGAGGCGGACCTAGTGGAAGCAGACGGCGGGCGGCTCCTTGAGGGCGTAGACGTGGTATTCCACCTGGCGGCCCAGGCTGGAGTGCGCGCAAGCTGGGGGGAGGATTTTCACCTCTACACGGCGAACAACATCGATGCCACCCAGCGCCTGCTGGAGGCAGCAGCCCTCAGCCCGCATCCCCTGAAGGCCTTTATCGTTGCCTCCTCCTCCTCGGTCTACGGCGATGTGGAGACTCTCCCCATGCGGGAGGACGGCCCCACCCGGCCCATCTCTCCCTACGGGGTGACGAAGCTCGCCTGCGAAGCCCTCTGTTACCTGTACGAGAAGTCGTACGGGGTGCCCACTGTGGCCCTTCGGTACTTCACGGTCTTCGGCCCCCGCCAGCGGCCCGATATGGCCTTCCACCGCTTCATACGGGCTATGCTCGACGGCGCGCCGATTCACATCTTCGGCGACGGCGAGCAGACCCGAGATTTCACCTATGTGACCGATGCTGTGGAGGCCACGCTGGCAGCGGTCGAGCGGGGCAGGCCCGGGATGGTCTATAACGTGGGGGGAGGAGCCCGGGTAACCATCAACGACACCATTGAGATCCTGGCCCGAGCGTCCGGCGTAACCCCCACCCTGCAATACGAAGCGGTTCAGCTCGGGGATATGCGTCACACGGTCGCCGAAACCACGCGGGCCCGCGAGGAGTTGGGCTGGAAGCCCACTTTCGAGCTCGAAGAAGGCCTGGCCCGCCAGGTTAGCTGGCTGAAGGGAGGATGGTAAGACATGAGCATCGATAAGAAGCTTCTGGAGATTCTGGCTTGCCCCAAGTGCAAGGGGGAGATTCGCCTCAACGAGACTGAAGATGGCCTCATCTGCGATGCCTGCAAGCTCCTGTATGAGATTAAAGAAGGCATTCCCATCATGCTCATTGACGAGGCCAAGCCGCTGGAGGGTGGCGAGAGCTCCTAACCTTACGAGAGACCGCTATGGCTATGCCGGTGATCGATAGGACGAAGTTCTCCATTAAGTTGTACCGTCGGTTGATGGGCTACGCCAGGCCCCACTACCCCAAGCTCTTCGCCGCTATGGGTTGCATGGTGGTGGTGAGCGTCACCACCGGGGCCACGGCCTGGATTGTCCAGCCCGTGCTAGACAAAATCTTTCTAGAAAAGAACATGGTATGGCTTAAGCTATTGCCGTTCATCGTCATCATCCTCTACGGTGTGCGAGGGGCTTCCCGGTTCATCGCCGGCTACACTATGAACATCATAGGCGTCCACGTGGTCATGCAGCTTAGAAACGATATGTACGCCCACATTCAGACGCTTCCTTTGACCTTCTTCCACGAGCGACGAACCGGAGAGCTGATGAGCCGCATCTCCAACGACATCTCCCTCATGGAGGGCGCGGTCAGCAACCTCCTAGCCGACCTCGTCCGGGAGAACCTCTCCATCGTTGCCCTTCTGGTGGTCCTCTTCTGGCGCGACTGGCAGCTGGCCGCCATCAGTGTTCTGGTCCTGCCGCTGTGTGTTGTATTCCTATACGGCGTAGGCGAAAAGCTCAAGAACCTGTCGAGACGCAGCCAGGAAAAGATGGCTGACATGAACGCCATCCTGCAGGAGACCATCACGGGCGCACGCATTATCAAGGCATTTGGGATGGAAGATTACGAGGCAGACCGCTACGCGGAGGAAAACCTGCGGTTTTTCGATGTGATGCGAAAGTCCTTAAAGTACGTGGAGATGACCAGCCCTGCAATGGAGTTTTTCGGGGCCTTCGCTTTGGCCTCCCTCGTATGGATCGGCGGCATGCGGGTCATAACCGGGGCGCTCACGGCAGGCGAGTTCTCCTCGTTCATGGTGGCCCTCTTCATGCTCTACGGTCCCATCCGCAAGCTGTCGCGCTCCTACAATAAAATTCAGCAGGCCATGGCCGCTTCCCAGCGGGCCTATGAGATTCTCGATTCTGAGCCCGAGCCCATGGAGGTGACAGGAGAAGTGGCCCTGGCGCCCATCCAGCGGGAGCTCGCCTTCGAGCACGTATGGTTCCGCTACCCCAAGGGCGACTGGGTCTTGAAGGACATCACGCTCCGGGTGCCCAAGGGCCAGATCGTCGCCATCGCCGGCATGAGCGGGGTGGGAAAGTCAACCCTCGTGGACCTCATTCCCCGTTTCTTCGAGGTCACGAAGGGGCGGATCACCATCGACGGGGTGGACATCGCCGAGGCGAGCCTCCAGAGCCTGCGGGATCAAATCGGCATTGTGGCCCAAGATACCTTCCTTTTCAATGACACGGTTCGCAACAACATCTGCTACGGCCGCCAGGACGCGACGGACGCCCAGGTGGAGGCCGCCGCCCGGGCCGCTTACGCCCACGACTTCATCGTCCAGATGCCCGAGGGCTACGAATCCGTCATCGGCGACCGAGGGGTGAAGCTCTCCGGAGGCGAGCGCCAGCGGCTCGCCATCGCCCGGGCCCTCATCAAGGATCCGCCCATTCTCATCCTCGACGAGGCCACGAGCGCCCTCGATTCCGAGAGCGAAAAACTTGTCCAGAAGGCCCTGAACCGCCTCATGGAAAACCGGACGGTCTGCGTCATCGCCCACCGATTCTCAACAATCATTAACGCCGACACCATAATCGTCCTTGACGAAGATGAGGTGCTGGAGCAGGGCACCCACGAGGCCCTCTACGCCAAGGGCGGGCTCTACCGAAAACTCTACGACCTGCAGTATATCGAGGGAGCCGACCGCGAGCCGGTGGGCTGACGGGGGGAGGGGTGGAACGAAGAGCCGGCGAAGAGCGGGCCGCAGCGGTCATCCCGGCCCGATTCGGCTCAACCCGCTTTCCGGGCAAGCCGCTCGTGGACGTGGCCGGAAGGCCTCTCATCGCCCACGTGGTGGAGAGGTGCCGGGAGGCCGAGCTCGTCGGGCGCATCATCGTGGCCACCGACGATGAGCGTATAATGGGGGCAGCGGAAGCGTCCGGGGCCGAAGCGGTAATGACAGACCCATCACATCCTTCGGGCACCGACCGGGTGGCCGAGGTTGCCGCGGGCCTCTCAAGCGAGCTCATCGTCAACGTCCAAGGTGACGAGCCTATCATCTCCCCCGATGCGATCGACGCGGCCATCGCCCCGCTCTTGGCCGATCCCACCATCCCTATAAGCACCCTGATGGTCCGCCTCACCGAGCCTTCGGAGCTTTTCAATCCAAACGTCACCAAGGTCGTGATCGACCGGCACGGCTTCGCACTATACTTTTCCCGGTGGCCCATCCCCTACATTCGCCAGTCCTGGCCCAATATCTTCGAGGAGGGCCGGGAGAGGGCGGGCGAGTGGGTGGACGCATTCCCGTGGTACAAGCATGTGGGGCTCTACGTCTACCGGCGGGAGGTCCTGCTCGAGCTTGCGGAGCTAGAGCCCACGGCCCTGGAGGAGGCCGAGGGCCTTGAGCAGTTGCGCGCCTTGGCCCATGGGTATACAATCAAGGTCGTTGAGACCGAACACGACTCCATCGGGGTGGACACCCCGGAGGACGTGGCCCTTGTGGAGGCCATCTTAGCGCACCGCCAGGGCGCTGGGAGGTAGGGATGACGAAATACATTTTCGTAACCGGCGGCGTGCTCAGCTCCCTGGGCAAGGGCGTTGCCAGCGCCTCCATCGGTACGCTGCTCGAAAGCCGCGGGCTCACCGTTACCCTCCAGAAGCTCGACCCGTACATCAACGTAGATCCGGGGACGATGAGCCCCTTCCAGCACGGCGAGGTCTACGTGACCGACGACGGAGCCGAGACCGACCTGGACCTCGGCCACTACGAGCGGTTCACCACCGCCAAGATGCGGCAGGTCAACAACGTGACTGCGGGCCGCATCTACGACACCGTAATCCGCAGGGAGCGCCGGGGAGATTATCTTGGGGCCACCGTCCAGGTCATCCCCCACATCACCGACGAGATCAAAAGCAACTTCCTTGCGCTGAAGGACCACGCCGATGTGGTGATCTGCGAGATCGGCGGCACCGTCGGCGACATCGAGAGCCTCCCGTTCCTCGAAGCGATGCGGCAGTTTCGAGCCGACTTGGGCCGAGGCCACGTCTGCTACATTCACCTGACGCTGGTGCCCTACATTAAGACGGCCCACGAGCTTAAAACCAAGCCGACACAGCACAGTGTCAAAGAGCTCCTCCAGATCGGTATCCAGCCCGACATCCTGCTCTGCCGGACCGACCGGCCCCTGCCCCTGGACATAAAGAGCAAGATCGCCCTTTTTTGCAACGTCCCCGTCGAGGCGGTCATCACGGCCTTGGACGTTGATTGTATCTACGAGGTGCCCCTCAACCTTCACAAAGAGGGACTCGATGAGATCATCCTCGAGCGGCTGGGGATGGAAGCGGGCGAGCTGGACGTTTCGGCATGGGAGGCGGTGGTAGAATCAGTCCTCCACCCGGAGGATCGCGTGACGATCGCCATCGTCGGCAAGTACGTCCACCTCAAGGACGCGTACAAGAGCCTCATCGAGGCCCTCACCCACGGCGGGGTGGCGAACCGGGCCGAGGTGGAGCTCGCCTGGGTGGACGCCGAGCAGTTGGAGGCCAAGGGTCCGGAGGTTCTGCTCACCGACGTTCACGGCATCCTCGTTCCCGGAGGCTTCGGCGAGAGGGGCATCGAGGGCAAGGCCGAGGCGGTCCGCTTTGCCCGCGAGCAAAAGGTCCCGTACCTTGGCATTTGCCTAGGCATGCAGTGCGCGGTGATCGAGTTCGCGAGAAACGTCGCCCGCCTCAAGGATGCCCACTCGACCGAGTTCAACTCCAAGACCCCCTTCCCCGTCATCGACTTCTTGCCGGGCCAATCCGAAGAGCTCGACAAGGGCGGCTCCATGAGGCTGGGGGCATACCCCTGCCACCTCAAGCCAGGCTCCAAGGCTATGGAGGCCTACGGCGAAGAGGTCGTCTGGGAGCGCCACCGCCATCGGCTCGAGTTCAACAACGAGTTCCGGGATACCCTCGTCGAAGCGGGGCTCGTGATAAGCGGAACCTCGCCCGACGGCTACCTGGTTGAGGTCGTGGAGCTTAGAGACCACCCCTGGTTCGTGGCCGGTCAGTTCCACCCCGAGTTCAAGTCCTCTCCGATGCGGCCCCACCCCCTATTTCGGGACTTCGTCCGGGCGGCCCAGGAGGAGAAGCGCCGCCTGGAAAGCCGCCGCCGGGAGAAATAGTGGGACGTACCGTCACTGTAGGCCGGGTGGCTGTCGGCGGCGACGAGCCGCTTGCCCTCATCGCCGGGCCCTGTGTTATCGAAAGCGCGGAGCTCGCCATCGAGGTAGCCCTAAGGCTCAAAGCCGTGGGAGAGAGCCTGGGGGTCGGGGTCATCTACAAGTCGTCCTACGACAAAGCCAACCGCACGAGCTTCGAGAGCTTCCGAGGCCCGGGGCTTGCCGAGGGCCTGGAAATCCTCCGCCGGGTTAAAGAAGAGACCGGCCTGCCGATCCTCTCTGACGTCCACTCGCTCGAAGAGGTCGAGCCCGCCGCCCAGGTTCTTGACTGCATTCAGATTCCCGCTTTCCTCTGCCGCCAGACCGATCTCGTTACATCCGCCGCAGCGACGGGCAAACCGGTCAATATCAAAAAGGGCCAGTTTCTCGCCCCGTGGGACGTCGAACACGTGGTGGAGAAAATCCGCTCTCAGGGTAACGAAGATATCTTGCTCACCGAGCGGGGGACCGCCTTTGGCTACTCCAACCTCGTGGCCGACATGCGGGGGTTGGCCATCATGCGCTCTCTCGGCTACCCGGTCGTCTTCGATGTCACACACGCCGTGCAGCTTCCCGGTGCGCAGGGGAGCTCTAGCGGCGGCGAGCGCCGCTTCATCCCTCATCTCGCCCGGGCCGCCGCGGCCGCCGGCTGCGACGCCCTCTTCCTCGAGGTCCACCCCAACCCGGAGAAAGCCCTCTGCGACGGGCCCAACCAGTGGCCCCTCGAAGAGCTCCCCGCCCTGCTCGAGCCCGTCCTCGCCATCGACCGGATAGTGCGAGGGGAGGGGTGAGCCTAGCCGTATCTATTTTTAGTAAAAGACTTTAGGGCTGTTGCTCCATAACTCCTACTTCCGTCCCATTTAGCCCTTCCCTATGCCCCCACACCGTCCTTCGAGCAGGGGAACATCTCACCGTCAAGATTTTGACACCCATGCGATGAGGCCGGCCGCTTCGTCCCTCCCCTTAACGTCTCCCCCACGAAAGCCGATATATATGGGTGAACATATGTTTTGCCCCAGCATACTCCGGCACAACCGCCCTGGAAAGGAGAGCGGGCATGATGGCGCTGCGCCGACCCATCCACATCCTTTACATGGAGGACGACCCCGGGATGGCCCGGCTGGTTCAGACGGTCTTGGAGGGGGAGGGCTACGCCGTAACGCTTGCGCGCGACGGGAAAGAGGGGCTGGAGATGTTCGAGGCGGGGGATTACGATGTGGTGGCTCTTGGCCTCCATATGCCGGGTACCGATGGGCTCGAGGTGATTCGTCGACTGGCCGCCCGAAAGTCCCTGCCGCCCGCCATCATTGTCACCGGCCACCGCAACGTGGAAGTCGCCGTCGAGGCGATGAAGCTAGGGGCGGTCGAATACATCGTCAAAGACACGGATGGGAGGTATCTAGAACTGTTGCCCGCCGCCATTGAGCGGGCTCTCCTCCAGCATCGGCTCGAAGATGAAAAAAAAAGGACGGGGGCGCAATATCGCGCGCTGAATGAGGCCTTCCTCGATCTCACCCCCGATTTTCACAGCAACATTCAACGTCTGGTTGAGGCGTGTGGGGAAATACTGGGGGCCGACGGCGCACTGTACGGAAGGCTCGTGGACGGACGGGTTTATTCGGCAGGCGGCTGGCAGACCTTCGGCGACTATAATCCTGCCGAGGCCCGGCCTGGGCACATTTGCTATGACGTGGTCAAACGGGGAGGTAAAGACGGCATTGTCATCATCAGCAATCTGCAGGCCACACCCTATGCGCGCACCGACCCGAACGTGGCTGCAAATGAGTTTAAGACTTACGTGGGGCAGGCGGTGAGCTGTTTTAGCTATCTCTTGGGTGCTCTCGTCGTTGCGTACCAGGACGAGGTCGCATTAGCCGAAGGCGACATAGAGATGATCGGAATCCTCGCAACGGCGATCGGGATTGAAGAGGAGCGCATGTTGGCTGAGGTGGCGCTCCTGTCTCCAGACGCCGCGCTTCAGCGCTCAGCCGACGCTCCGCCCCCGCAGGAGCCCACATCATCATAGCTGTGCGTCTTATCCCTGGGCGTCCTCCGGCGCTTCGGGCTGGCCGCCGGCCTGGTCATCGCTACGCTGGGTCGAGTGAAATATCGCCCCCAGCAGGTCGATGGGTACGGGGAAGATCACAGTGGAGTTGTTCTCGGCCGCCACCTCGGTGAGGGTCTGG
This sequence comes from Nitrospinota bacterium, assembly GCA_022562795.1. GTDB lineage: Bacteria > JADFOP01 > JADFOP01 > JADFOP01 > JADFOP01 > JADFOP01. The sequence goes on along the minus strand of JADFOP010000015.1, from coordinate 13,865 downwards.
AGAAAGCGAAGCTGAATGGCCGCCGGGTGCTGGCCGATGATCTTTGAGGCCTCGGCGAGCTTGCCGGCGGCCTGGAACTCACCCTCGGCGTGAATGATCTTGGCCCGCCTTTCCCGCTCCGCCTCCGCCTGCCGGGCGATGGCCCGCTGCATATCGCTCGGCAGGTCGATGTGTTTGACCTCCACTTGGGTCACCTTGATACCCCACGAGTCGGTGTGCTCGTCTAGGATCGACTGGAGGCTCGTGTTGATCTTATCGCGCTCGCTCAACAGCTCATCGAGCTCGCTCTGGCCCAACACGCTCCGGAGAGTCGTCTGGGCGAGCTGGGTCGTGGCGTAAAGGAAGTCCTCGACCTCGATGATGGCCTTCACTGGGTCCATCACACGGAAGTAGATAACGGCGTTGACCTTCAGCGAGACGTTGTCCTTGGTTATTACGTCCTGGGACGGCACATCCATGGTCACGAGCCTAAGAGACACGCGCACCATCTTATCAATGACAGGAAGCACGATGATGAGGCCCGGCCCTTTGGCCTTGAGCAGGCGTCCGAGCCTGAAGATCACGCCACGCTCGTACTCCCGGAGCACCCGGATGGCCGAGAACAAAAACATGATGACGAGGAGGATGATGAGCGGTGCGCTGAGCAACGAGATCATTTGAGTTCTCCTTCTGGAGGAGTGACGGTGAGCGTCAGGCCGTCTGTCTCGGTCACGGTCACCTCCTGGCCTGATACGAGGGCCGACTGGCTCTCGGCCTTCCAGAGCTCACCCCTAAGCAGGATAGTGCCCTGGCCGTCGGCCCACTTCCGTACTATCCCTTCTGCCCCCACGAGGCCCTCGCGGCCTGTGGTTACCCGCGCCCGGTGGGCCTGGGCCGTCTTGCCAACGAGGAAAATAAAGAACCCGCTGGTGACAACCACCGCCGGGATGATAACTTTGAGCGAGACCCGAAGGAGGGGGTCAGGGGAGTCAAAGAGCATGAGGCTGCCGAGCGTAAGGGCGACTACTCCGCCTATGGTCAGCGCCCCGTGGCTGGGAACCTTAATCTCTAGGAGGAAGAGGACGAGGGCTAGGGCCATCAGCGCCAGCCCGGCCCAGTTGACCGGGAGCAGCTGGAGGGCGTAGGCCGCCAGAATGATGGCAATCCCCCCGATAATGCCAGGAAAGAGAGCCCCCGGCGATGAGAGTTCGAAGAAAATGCCGTAGAAGCCGAGCAGCATGAGGAGGTAGGCAACGTTGGGGTGGGACAGGAACGAGAGGATGCGTTGCTTGAGCGTCATGGAGACGGTCACGACCGGCGCCCCGGCTGTGGCCAGGGTAACGGTCCGGCCGCCCGCCTGGATCGCGCGGCCGTCGATCTTAGCCAGCAGCTCCTCGAGGCTCGGCGCCAGGAGGTCGACCACCCCTTTCTCGACGGCTTCGGAGGCCTGGATGGACACACTCTTGCGGACGGCCTCCTCGGCCCAGTCGGCGTTCCGGCCCCATCGTTCGGCCAGGGAGCGAATGTAAGCCGCCGCGTCGTTCTCCACCTTCTCGATCATGGTCTTGTCCATCTTACCCCCGCCCAGGGCCACTGGGTGGGCCGCGCCGATGTTGGTGCCCGGCGCCATAGCCGCAACGTGGGCCGCCATGGTGATGAAGACCCCGGCGCTGGCTGCCCTGCTCCCTGCGGGCGCGACGTAAACCACCACCGGGATGGGGCTTGCCAGCATGGACTTAATGATCAGACGCATGGATTTATCGAGGCCGCCGGGAGTGTCGAGTTGTAGTACGAGGGCTTGGGCGCCCAAGGCGCGGGCTTTTTCTAGACCCTTGTCGACGTATTCACTTGCGACGGGGTTGATTACCCCACTGTAAGGCAGCAAGGCGACGGGCCTGGGAGTGGGGGTTGCGGCTGAAGCGGATGAAAGAGCGAGCCCCACCACGAAAGTGCCTAACAGCGCAGCTCGCCACGGTCCGGTGTGGAGCGAAAACATCATAAAATCATCATATCCGAGGGTCTAGGTGAATGCAACGGTGGCTGGCAGGCTGCATTGACTTCTCCCTTGAGGCAGCCTATCGTGATGGATGGATGGAGGCACCCCATGTACGAAGTTCGCGTCCGCGGCGGCTTTAACGCCGCCCACCAGGTGCGCTATGCCGACGGTGAGTTGGAGTCGCTCCACGGCCACAACTGGCAGGTAGAGGTGGTGATGGCTTGCCAGACTCTCGATGAGGCCGGGATGGGTATCGATTTTGTCGAGGCCCACCGGGCCCTGGAGGCGTGCCTTGAGGAGCTTACCTACACGAATCTCAATGACAACCCGGCCCTGGGTGGACTCAATCCCACCAGCGAAAACCTGGCCCGGTGGATTTATGGCCGCTTGGCGTCGGTTATCGAACGCGACGGGGTGACCATCGCACGGGTCGATGTGGGCGAGCAGGATCGGTATGTGGCCAGCTACATTCCCACCCCTTAGGGCCGCTCAGCCTTCCCTTGACCGGACTGGTATAATATGAGACCGGGGGAGCCCGACTTCTCAGTCGCTGCGGGTGAGTGAGCGTGCCGCTTCAAAGGAGGCTGCTTTGCGCAGATCTCTCGCATGCCTGTTCATCTTGGTGCTTGCTTGGGGATCCGTCGCGGGAGCCGAGGCGCCGTCGGCCGAGAGCCTCTACCGCCAGGGGGTAGCGCTGGCCGCAGAAGGCCGGGGTAAAGATGCCAGGAAGGCCTTCGAGGCGGCTGTCGCCGCCGACCCGTCCCACGTACAGGCGCTCTTCAGCCTTGGGGTGATCAACGACCGGGAGGGCCGGCTTCCAGAGGCGGAAGCCGCCTACCGAAGGGCCGTTAAGGCCGACCCTTCCCTCGCCCGGGGCTACGTCAACCTGGGCTCGGTCTTGGCCCGACAGGGCCGCTCCACCGAGGCCGAGGCCGCTTTTCAGCAAGCCCTTTCTCAGAACCCCTACATGGCCGAGGCCTACCTCAACCTGGGGGCGGTGGCCGCCAATCAGGGCAAGCTGGATGAAGCCATCGCAAGACTTCAGCGGGCGATTGAGATCAAGCCGGAGCTGGTGGAGGCCTACGTCAACTTGGGAGCCGCTTACGCAGCCAAGGCGCAATGGTCCACGGCATTGGAGTCATACGACAGGGCGGCGGCCATCGAGCCGAGCCAGGCTCTCATCCACTTTCATCGGGGCCGGGCGCTGGCCCACCTGGGCCGCTACGAAGAGGCCATCGCATCCAACCGCCGTGCCCTGGAGCTCAACCCCCGAAACGCGGCGGCTGCCAACAATCTGGGGCTGGCGCTGCGCCGACAAGGGAAGGTTGATGAGGCCGTGGCCGCCTACCAGCAGGCTCTGGCCATTGACCCCACATACTCCGATGCCGCATACAATCTGGCCGTGGCCTACGAGCATAACGCCGAGGGGGTCCGTTACGGGCCTGGCTACCGTATCGATGAGGCCATAGCGACCTACCGGCGTACCCTGACCCTCGATCCCGACGACTTAGAGGCCCGATACAACCTGGGTGTCAACCTCCTTAGGCGCGAATCGTATGAGGAAGCCCGACAGACCGTCGATGCGGTTCTAGCCCAGCAGCCCGGCCACATCAAAGCGCTTGTCAACCGAGGGGTGGCTCTCCATGGCCTTAAGCGTTATAAGGAAGCGGTGGCCGACTTGCGCGCCGCCTTGGCCCAAAACCCCCGTCACACCAGGGCCTACGTCAACTTGGGTATCGTATACGGTGAGATGGGGCGCCGGGCCGAGGAAATTGACGCCTACAATAAGGCGGTCGCCATCGACCCGTCTCTCGCTGAGGCTCACCTCAACCTCGGGGCGGCCCTGGCCCACGCAGGAAGGCTCGAAGAGGCCGTTGCGGCGCTTAAAAAATCCTTGGCCCACGACGCCAACCTGCCCGATGCCCATTTCAACCTCTCGGTCATTTACAACCGCCTGGGCTTCGTTCGAGAGGCCGCAAGAGAGGAGCAGCTCTATCGGGCGATGTCTAACCCCTGAGCGAATACAGACCGCCGGTTCCCCTTTTTGCGCTTGGCTCTCGATACTACGAAAAAACGCTTGCATGGTTTTCCAGGGTGTGTTATAAGGCCACTTAAGTCCTTCGCCTTCCAACTGGTGACCTGTTAGTAGGTGGAGGAATGGATGGGGCAACGCCCTCGTGTGGGTGGTGGACACCATGGGGACATCGCAGGGCGTTGACGTGGGAGAAAAGGCCAGGGAGCGTCACCGCGGGCGCTACACCCCGCGATGTTGACATCTCCAAGGTCAGAATTACTCCCGAACGAAAGCCACACACCAAACATCCATAGTTGACGATGGCGGCCTGAAATAGGGACGACCGTCGGAGGGGGCTACCCAATCCCCCTCATATTATCTTGTTGATCCCCGTTGCCGGTGGGCCAAGGGCGCGGGGTGATTGAAAGGCACTTGTATGCCTTAGGTAATAATAGGGTGAAAGGAGGAGGACAAAAGATGATAAAGAAGCTGATTGCAATGACCGTGGTTTTATCAATGCTCGCCGTCCCGACCGTCGCCTTAGCACAGATCGATATAGGTCACTCGCTTAAAAAGCTGGAGTTGGGGATCAAGAACCTCACAATTTCCGGCATGTCGTTGGAGGAAGGCGCTGGTGAACGACTGGCCGAGCAGCCCAGGCCCTTTATGGACTCGCTCGTCGAGGGGCTGATTAAGGGCATATTCATGCTGCCAGGACGCTTCTTCGTCGGGATCTTCCAGATTCTGACCTTCCCCTTTGGCTGGCTGAGCAGCCCGGTAGATGGGGTCGACCTCAGCAAGTCACAGTAACCAGTAGCCAGCCGAGCCCCGATAGCTAGACTGGCTCTGTCACATTCCTGCAATTATCCCCGCCGGGCTCCGTGCGGGCCCGGTGGGGTTTTTTTTCTGCTCGGCTACGGGATTACGACTTTGGCCTCAAGGCCGGCTTGCTTGAGGGTGGTGGCGAAGGCCTCTGCTTGACCCTTGGAGGAAAAGGCTCCCGCCAGTAGGAGGAAGGTCACCGGCTCGTCAGGGCCCGCCGCTTCGGGAAAGATATGGGCCAGAAACCCTTTTGAGGCGAGTGCGGCACGGGCAGCCTCAGCGGCCGCTTTTTCCCGCTCCCGTCCTACCTCGACAGAATAGGGCAACTGGAGGACGAGCGTGTCGGTAATTGGTTGCTTGCCCTTGAGAAGGGCGGCGGCTTTCCTAGCATCGCTACTGGCCCCGTACCGGACGAGGACTACCCGATGCCATCGTCCCCGCGCGCCGAGGTTCGTTGGGGCAACGGTGACCGGGTGGCCGGCCGAGGCCAAGCTCCCGGCGAAGGCCGCCGCTGAAGCCTCCTTGCGGAATGAGGCCACGAGAATGGAGAAGGGATACGCCCGGTCTGAACGATACCATCGGCCCACCTGGGCCGCCTTGACACCCGGCGGGGGATGGGAGGGTGCGGCGGCGGCCGGCGGTTGTGGCGCTTTCGCTTCAGGTGGCTTAGGCGTAGGCGCCGAGGGTGGGGCGCCTGGGGGCTTAGAGGGCATCAGTCCAACCAGGCTCTGGCGGAGAGACTTAAGACGAAGACCCCACGGGCCGAATTCTTGATAGACCCACCACCCCCCTCCGGCCAAGAGAACAATCAAGGCGAGAGCCACGAGAGGCTTACCAGCCCCTCTGCGTGGCGACCTTGGTCCTCGACGCCAGGCAGAATGAGGGGTTGTCTCATCTGAGATTGGTTGAGCCGGGGCGTAGCGCAGGCCGTGGCCTTCGGTGAGCAGGTTTATTCTCTTCACGTAAGGCCCTCACTGTCTCTTGGTAATAATGTAGTCTTTAACCAACCCCTGGCTGTCGAGGAAGATGTATAGGGAGTCGATTCTGCGGAGGCGGCGGTAGATTAGGATTTCCTCGGCACCCTCGCTGAAGAAGGTGTGTTCGGGTTTGCCGAAGATGGCGATGATGTGGGCTTTCGTCGTCTCCCCAAGGGATAGCTCAAGATCTTTGTACTCGAAGGGGGGCGGGGAGACCTCGCCTTTGGCGGTCGTTGCGCTCCGCCTCTCAAGGACCTTGGGAGTCGCCCGCGGCAGTGTTTTGGGCCTACGTCTGAACCACCGGCTGAGCATCCCTTGCTTTCGCTTTATCTTGGCCTGGGGCTCTGGTTCCTCTTGGGTAGGTTGAGAGGGCTCGGCAACCTTCGCTTTTCGCTTGCCGAACGGGTTCAGCCGGGCCAGCATGCTTGGTTTGGCTTCCGCTTCTACGCTGGCTGAAGCGGGCGGAGAGGTTTTGACTGCGGCCTGGGGCGCCGGGTCCTGGGCCGGGGCTGAAACGGCCTTCTTCTTGCCAGCGCATCCCGTTATCACCAAGAGGGCGACCACAAGACAAGCGCATACTGTGTTCAAGGGAGCCGAAGAAGGCGGAGGGATGGTGCGCATCTCGGAGGAGGGGCATCCGTGTGGGGTCATCTTGCTGGAGGTCACCCTCCGGCTCCTCACTGGGCGGGGGCTTCGGCGTTGAGCCGCGCGATGACCTCGCTGGTCACATCCACGCGGTCGGCCAGGTATAATAGAATATCTGGCTTATTCTGGAGGATGAGGGTGTAGCCCCGTTCCTTCCCGATAGCCTGGACTGCTTTGACAATCTTAGGCAATATATCGACTAAGAGCTGCTTGCGCTTGATGTTGAACTCTTCCCTGTTGTCCCGGTCAGCCCGCTTGAAGTCCCGTCGGTCTCTACGGAATTCCTCTTCCATCTGCCGTCTTCGCTCAACGCTCATCACCGAACCTTTGGAATCCAGCTCCTTTCGCACCTTTTCGAGTTCTTTATCCAGATTCTTCAACTCAGCGGCCCGACGCTCAAAATCCTTTCGGAGCTTGGCATTGGCCTGCTGGCCTAGAGTAGACTCATCAATGACTAGTTGAATGTCGACGTAACCGATCTTGACGGGCTCGGCGGCGACGGGCCCTGCTAGAAAAAGAAGGAGGGCGCAGGACAAGGCGATCGGAACCAGTAAATTTCGTATCTGATCCGGCCCTCTGTGGCGTTTCATGGGGGTCTCCTCTGCAGTGGATAACAAGAATATTCTATGCGAAATGCGCCAATTGGTTCAAGCAAAATCCGTAGGCGGAGCTTCGGTCAAGACCGACCAAGCCCTGTATGCGTCAATCGAGGGTAGGATAGGTCATACTCCATGTCAAGGCGCAGACTTAATCCAAGAAGATAGCTACGAAGAGGTTGAATTCAGAGGTCTTCCTAAGTATAATGAGCGTTCTTTATCCCCACGGCCAGGAGTTAGCAGTGGATGCGATAGACAAACTACGCCGGAATATAGACGAAATCGATGCGGAGATTCTCAAGCTCCTTAACCAAAGGGCCGAGCTTGCCGTCGACATAGGGAAGGAGAAATCCAAGCGCCAGGTCCCCTACCATGTGCCCGAGCGGGAGCGAGAGATTTACGAGCGCCTGGAGCGCCTCAACGAGGGTCCATTTAACAACGAGTCCCTGAGGGCTGTCTTCCGGGAGATTTTCTCGGCAACCCTTTCGCTGGAGGAGCCCCTCACGGTGGCCTACCTCGGGCCACGGGCCACCTTCACGCACCAGGCCTGCCTAGAGCAGTTTGGGCTCTCGGCCCGATTTCTGCCCTTCCATAGCATCCAGGAGGTTTTCGAGGAGGTAGAGCGCGACCGCGTGCAGTACGGCGTCATTCCCATCGAGAACACCATCGAGGGGGTAGTCAACCATACCCTCGATATGTTCGTCGACTCGAACCTGTTAATCTGCGGCGAGGTCTCGATGGAAATCAGTCACAATCTCCTGGCCCAGGCCGATGACATAGGCGCGGTGACAAAGATATACTCCCACCCCCATGCAATCGCCCAGTGCAGGGGGTGGCTTGAGAACCATCTCCCCTCAGTGCCCATCTACGAGGTCTCCTCAACGGGCAAGGCGGCCGAGCTGGCCTTAGAAGAGCCCACGGCGGCGGCCGTTGCGAGCGAGGCGGCGGCCCACATTTACGGGCTCAAGATTCTTAAGAAGCGGATTGAGGACCACCTCCACAACTTCACCAGATTTCTCGTCATCGGCAAGACGTCTGCCGGGCGCTCGGGTGGCGACAAAACCTCCGTCCTTTTTTCCATCAAGGATCGAGTCGGGGCCCTTCACGCCATGCTCGAGCCATTCGCCAGCCATGGTATCAACCTCACGAAGATTGAGTCCCGTCCCTCCCGGACGAAGGTCTGGGAGTACGTTTTCTTTGTCGACCTGGAGGGCCACATCGACGATAAGGAGGTTGGCGAAGCCCTCGACCAGCTTGCCGAGAAGTGTTTGTTCCTCAAGGTCTTGGGCTCCTATCCCAGGAGTGTGACCCAATGAGGAACTTGGTGCCGGCCCACATTGCCGCGCTCCAGCCCTACCAGCCGGGCAAGCCCATCGAAGAGGTCGAGCGGGAGCTGGGGATCGCCGAGGCGGTCAAGCTGGCCAGCAACGAAAACCCCCTCGGCCCCTCGCCCAAGGCAATGGAGGCGGCCCGGAGCGCTCTGCTCGACGTCCACCGCTACCCCGACGGGAGCGCGTACTATCTCCGTAACGCCTTGGCCGAGAGACTGGGCGTCTCGCCCGACCAGGTGGTGGTGGGCAACGGCTCCAACGACCTGCTTGTGCTTCTCACCCAGGCCCTGCTCACCCCTGGCGATGAGGCGGTCGTCGGGGAGCAGGCCTTCGTCGTCTACCGTCTCGCCGTCGAAGCCATGGGCGGCCGTGCCGTCGCCGTTCCTCTGGTCAACTTCACCCACGACCTCCCCGCGATGGCCCGGGCGGTGACGGAGCGCACGAGGCTCCTATTTGTGGCCAACCCCAACAACCCGACCGGGACCATGGTTCGAGCCAAGGAGGTCGAAACTCTTATCTCCGAGATGCCTGAGCACGTGGTGGTCGTCATGGACGAGGCTTACGTGGAGTATATCGAGGGGGAGGACTTTCCCGACTGCCTGGCCGCCGTCAGGGCAGGCAGGCCCGTGGTCGTCTGCCGGACCTTCTCGAAGATTTACGGCCTTGCGGGTCTGCGGGTGGGCTACGCCGTGGCGCCGGAGCCGCTGGCGGCGGCGATCAACCAGGTCCGGCCCCCGTTCAACGTAAGCCGGGTGGCCCAGGCAGCGGCACTGGCGGCCCTTGACGATGAGGCCCACGTTCGGGCCAGCCGTGAGGCAAATCGGGCCGGCATGGCCTATCTCACCGGGGGCCTCGAGGCCCTCGGGGTGGACTACCTGCCGAGCGTGGCGAACTTCCTCCTGGTGGAGGTAGGTGACGGACGGGCCGCTTACGAGGCTCTCCTTCGGAGGGGGGTAGTTGTGCGCCCCATGGGGGGCTATGGGCTTGCGACATACGTAAGGGTGACGGTGGGCACGGCCGATGAGAACACCCGCTTCCTGAAGGCCGTGGAAGCGTGGCGAGCCAACAGGGGCGGCGCAGAATAACGTAAAGGGAGTAACGGCATGATTATCATAATGAAGCCCGACGCCACGGAGGAGAACCTCGAAACACTCACAGGGAAGCTTGAGGGATTGGGCCTCGCGGTCCATATCTCCAAAGGCGTTGACCGGATCATCATAGGGGCCATCGGCGACACCGCCATCTTGCGGGAGGAGCCTATAGAGGTCTACCCGGGCGTGGACACGGTCCAGCCCATCATGCAGCCCTTCAAGCTCGCTGGCAGGGAGTTTCACCCAAATGACACTCTCATCGACATGGGGCCGGTCACCATTGGGGGTGAGCGGGTACACGTCATGGCCGGCCCGTGCTCGGTAGAGGGGCGTGAGATTATGCTCGAGACGGCCCAGGAGTGCAAGGCTGCCGGGGCGACCATCCTTAGGGGCGGGGCCTTCAAGCCCCGCACGAGCCCGTATTCCTTCCAGGGCCTGGGCGAAGAGGGCCTCCAAATCCTGGCCGAAGCCCGGGAGGCCACAGGGATGCTCATTATCACCGAATGCATGGACGCTCGGGACACCGAGCTCGTCCACCGCTATACCGACATCTTCCAGATCGGCGCGCGCAACATGCAGAACTTCACACTGCTAAAAGAGGTCGGCGCTCAGGAAAAGCCCGTCATGCTCAAGCGGGGAATGAGCGCCACCATTAAGGACCTACTGATGAGCGCCGAATACGTTATGGCTCATGGAAACCACCAGGTCTTGCTCTGCGAGCGGGGCATCCGGACCTTCGAGACCGAGACCCGCAACACCCTCGATCTCTCGGCCGTTCCCGTCCTCCAAGCCCTCTCCCACTTGCCCGTGGTGGTGGACCCGAGCCACGGTACCGGTGTGTGGAAGTACGTGGCCCCGATGGCGAGGGGGGGGGTGGCTGTCGGGGCGGACGCCCTGATGATTGAGGTCCACCCCCGTCCGGAGGAAGCCAAGAGCGACGGGCCTCAGGCACTCGTCCCGTCGAGGTTCAAGGACTTGATGAACGAGCTGCGAGACATAGCTCAGGCCGTTGGCCGGACGATTTAGGTCACCTGGAGGATTTAATGGAGGTCCACTTTCGCCGACTGACCATCATCGGTGTGGGACTTATCGGTGGCTCCCTGGCTCGGGTGTGCCGCAAAAAGGGCCTTGCTGATGAGCTGGTCGGCGTCGGCCGAGGCCGGAAAAACCTGGAGTTGGCCGTTGAGCTAGGGGTCATCGACCGATGGAGCCACGAGGTGGAAGAGGGTGTGGATGGGGCCGACGGCGTCGTGCTGGCCACCCCCATGGGAACTATCATCCCCCTGGCCAAACGTATGGCGCCTCATATCGAAGCTGGCTGCTTAGTGACCGACGTCGGCTCGACCAAGGCCTCCGTTGTAGAACCACTGGAGCGCCTCCTTCAGCCGTCGGCGGCATTCGTGGGCGGACACCCCATCGCCGGAACAGAAAAGAGCGGGGTCGAGGCATCCTTCGAGACCTTGTTCGAGGGCTTCCCTTGCATTCTTACTCCAACGGATCGGACCGACACCGAAGCCTTGGCCCGGGTCCAGTCGCTCTGGGAGGCCTGCGGGATGTCGGTGGTTTGCATGGACCCGGACACGCATGATACGCTCATGGCCGGAGTTAGCCACCTGCCCCACATGGTGGCCTACGCCCTGATTAATACCGTTACGGGCCTCTCCTCTAACGACCATGATGCCGTGGCCTACTCGGCCGGCGGGTTTCGCGATTTCACCAGGATTGCCGCCAGCGACCCAACCATGTGGCGCGACATCTGCCTCACAAACCGCGAGCCCCTCTTGGCCATGATCGACCGGTTCTCCGGCTCCCTGGCCGAGCTCCGAGAGGCCATCGAAGGGGCCGACGGGGAGGCTATGCAGGAGCTCTTCGCCGCCGCGCGCAGGATTCGAGAGGGGTTGTAGCGGAAAAAGACGTTGACAGGGCGACGGCCCGGTGTACAATACGTTTTGTCGGCGGCCCTAGGGGCCGCCATAACTTTCACCACCACGAGAAGGTATAGGTGAAAATATGGAACTTGAGGACGAGGCTAGCAAAGACGCTACAGCCTCCGAGCGAGAAGCCTCCTCAGACGTAGAAGCGATGACCGCTGAGGCGCCGCCTACGCCTGAAGATCGCTCAATGGAAGAGCTCTACGAGGAGACCTTTAAGCACATCCAGCAAGGCGAGATTTTATCCGGCCACATCATGCAAATTGAGCGTGATGCCGTCTTGGTGGATGTAGGCTATAAGTCCGAAGGGTACATTCGGCTCGACGAGTTCCCCAACCGTGGCCGCGACCTCAAGGTGGGCGAAGAGATCGATGTCTTCTTGGAGAGGACCGAAGACATAGACGGGATGATCGTGCTCTCCAAGGAGAAGGCCGACCGAATTCGGATATGGGATGACCTGGCCAAGGCATACGATGGGGGAGACCCCGTTAAGGGCCGGGTCCTCTCGCGCATCAAGGGTGGGCTGACCGTCGATGTGGGAGGGTTGCGGGGCTTCCTGCCGGGCAGCCAGATTGATCTTAGGCCCGTACGGAATCTCGAGGGTCTCATAGGCCAGGAGATCGAGATGAAGATCATCAAGCTCAACCGCAAGCGGAGCAACATCGTGCTCTCGCGGCGGGTGCTCTTGGAGGAGGTGCGTGAGGAGGCCAAGAAGCGGACCATGGAGGTCCTGGAGGATGGCCTCCAGATGGAGGGCGTCCTCAAGAACATCACAGACTACGGCGCCTTCATCGACCTGGGGGGCATCGACGGCCTTCTCCATATCACCGATATGGCCTGGGGCCGTATCAGCCACCCCTCCGAGCTATTCGCAATCGGGGACACGGTCGAGGTGGTGGTGCTTAAGTTCGACCCGGAACGGGAGCGTGTCAGCCTTGGCTATAAGCAGCTTAAGCCTGACCCCTGGGATGACGTCGACACCAAGTACCCCGTGGGCGACCGGGTCAATGGCAAGGTGGTCTCCATCACCGATTACGGGGCCTTTGTGGAGCTGGAGCAGGGGGTCGAAGGGCTCGTCCACGTCAGCGAGATGAGCTGGAACAAACGCATCCGCCACGCCTCCAAGGTCGTATCGGTAGGGGAGATTATCGAAGCCGTAGTTCTCAACGTCGATAGGGAGGGGCGGCGCATATCCCTCGGCATCAAGCAGACCGAGCCCAATCCATGGGAGACCATCGAAGAGCGGTATCCGGTCGGCGAATTGGTCGAGGGGCGGGTGCGCAATCTGACCGATTTCGGGGCCTTCGTAAGCATCGAAGAAGGGATCGACGGGCTGATCCACGTCTCCGACCTTTCCTGGACGCAGGTCAAGGACCCCACCGAAGTGCTCCGGAAGGGCCAGAAGGTCGAGGTCAAAGTGCTCAGCGTCGATAAGGATCAAGAGCGACTCTCTCTCGGCCTGAAACAGCTTACCCCAGACCCCTGGGAGACCGTCACCGATCGCTATAATCTCGGGGACTACGTCGAAGGCCGGGTGGTCAAGGTGACCAACTTCGGGGCCTTCGCGGAGTTGGAGGAGGGTATCGAGGGTCTCGTCCACGTCTCGGAGCTGGCCACCTCCAAAGTAGCCAACCCCAAGGATATCGTCGATGAGAGAGACACCGTCCGCGCGAAGATTATCAAGATCGATCTCGAAAACCGGAAAATTGGGCTGAGCGTCAAGGGATATATCGTCGAAACAGACTCCGAGGGCATCATCAGGGCCGAGCCCGCTAAGGAGCCCGACGTCCCGGAGGTTGAGGTCGCGGCCGTGGTGGAAGAGCCGGAGGTCGCCGTCGAAGCAACTGAGGTTGAGGAGGAAGTCCGAGAGCCCTCCGCCGAGGACGCCAAGACCGATCTCTAAGCCTGAGGTGTTGGCCTGCCCAGCAGCGGACCTCTTCCCTGATGAATCCCGCCAACCCCACCTTCTCAAAGGAGTCATCTAAGCGCATGGCCAAGCGGCCTCTCCTCACGGTGGTAACCGTATTGGGCGGGCTTTTCTGCGCCCTCCTCCTGTTCGGTCTTCTCGTATGGCTCGCCAGAGGAGAGGGCTTCCTCCCGGGTGGCGGCCGGATCGCCCGCGTAGACATTAAAGGTCCGATTCTCGACTCCGACCACACCATCGAGCTCCTAAAAACATACGCTAAGGACGACCGCATCAAGGCCATCATCGTGCGCCTCGACAGCCCAGGCGGCGAGGTGGCCCCGTCCCAGGAGATTTACGGCCAGATTCGAACCATCCGAAAAGCGGGCAAGCCGGTGGTCGCCTCCATGGGCAGCATCGCAGCCAGCGGGGCTTACTACATCGCCTGCGCGGCCGAAAAGATCTACGCCAACCCTGGGACTATTACCGGCTCAATCGGCGTGATAGCGCAATTTCCAAACGTTCAGGAGCTTGCGGCGAAGGTGGGGCTCAAGGTCGCGACCATCAAGAGCGGGGAGCA
>JADFOP010000014.1 GCA_022562795.1 Nitrospinota bacterium | reverse complement strand
CTCACGCCGCTGGGCTGGCTCAACCGCATGACCCAGTTCAAGGAGAAGGCGGGCAAGCGGCGCGACGCGGCCGGGCTCGGGCTCTATGCATACCCCGTGCTAATGGCCGCCGACATCCTCGTCTACAAGGCGACCCACGTGCCCGTGGGCGACGACCAGAAGCAGCATCTGGAGCTGACGCGCGACATCGCGCAGAAGTTCAACAACGATTTCGGCACCGAGATCTTTCCCATCGTCGAGCCCCTGATCCAGGGCGCGGCGACGCGCGTCATGAGCCTGCGCGACGGCACCAAGAAGATGTCCAAGTCGGACGCCTCGGACTATTCGCGCATCAACATGACCGACGGGCCCGACGATATCGCGCTCAAGATCCGCAAGGCGCGCACCGACGCCGACCCCTTGCCCGGCACGCCCGAAGGCCTCGCGGGCCTCCTCGTGGCGGCCGAGCCGGCCCAGGGCTGCCCCTCGGCCCACCCACGCTGACGAGAGCGGCGGGGTGGCGCGGCCCGCCTCCTCGTAGGCGACCAGGGCCTCGGCGTACCGGCCATCGTCGAAGGCGCGATTGGCCCTCCGAAGGGCCTGGAAGGCCTCGTAGCTGACCCCTGCGGCCTCCGCCTCGGCGGCTTTCAGCTTTTTAAGCCGCTCGGCCTTCGCAGCCTTGGCCCACGACCGACGCCGGCGGGACTCCGCCCATCCGTCCCGCAGCTGCCTGAGATAGCGGAAGCGATAAAACACGTAGATGAGCGCGGCTAGGTATAAAAGCCCCATCACGCCATAAAGCCAGTCCACGATCGGCAGCCACTCCTCGGCGGCCTCCTTCCCGAAGAGCTCGTAGTAATAGCCCGGGGAGGCGAACTCTACCCCTATCTTGCTGATGGCCGAGCTAGCCCATTGGCTTAGGCGGCCAAACATGCCAGCGACAACCTCCGCTATCACTAGCCCTCCTCATCCTCCAACTCATCGATCCGCCGCTTGACTTCCTTCTGGTCGCGGGAGCGCTCGTATCCCTTGCGGCCCCGTCTGGTCCCAACAGCCCCACCGGGGGGTGGGACCGCCAGTCGCACCGGGGGCCCTTTCTTCCGCCTGGGTTTTGCCTTGCGCTTGCTCACAGTCTCACCAGTTAGGCGAGGCCTCGGGACATCCCCCGACCCTACCTTAATCTACCTCAATCTACCACAGGCGATGGGCTCGGACAACGCGCCGTCTTGAGGGCGGAGTGTAAATCTGCTAGAGTCCAAAGGGTTTTACCACCCCCTTTAGAGGCAACCGGAATATGGATCGTATTCAGCTGCTCCGCGAGCTCTCCGAGGCCCTTGGGGCCCCAGGTGACGAGGGGTCCGTGGCCGAGCTCATCAAGAAGCGGCTCGCCGGCAAGGCGTCGGTGAGCGGCGATAAGCTCGGCAGCGTCATTTTCACCAAAGAGGGGACGGCGGCCCGTCCGGTCATCATGATCGCCGCCCACATGGACGAGATCGCCTTCATGGTGAAGTCAATCACGAAGGGGGGCTTTCTACGCTTCCAGCCGTTGGGCGGCTGGTCCCCGCAGACCGTCTTGGGCCATCGGGTCGTGCTCAAAGGCTTAGAGGGGCTCGTCGAAGGCGTCATCGGAGCCACGCCGCCCCATTCACGCAAGCCCTCGGAGCGCGACAGGGATGTCATGACCCCCCTGGATGAGATGCTCATCGACATCGGCGCTCCGGACAAAGAGGCGGTCGAAGCCCTGGGAATTTCCGTCGGGGACTTCATCTTCGCAGCGCCGAGCTTCGTTCACCTGGCCGGGGGAGGTCGCATCCTGGGGAAGGCCTTCGACGACCGGGTGGGGTGCGCTCTGCTGGTGGAGTTCGTTGAGGCCCTACATAGGCTCGATCATCCCAATACCGTGGCCGCCGCGGCGACGGTGCAGGAGGAGGTTGGGCTGCGTGGGGCGAGGACCGCCGCCCGTGCGATCGAGCCCGACCTGGCTATCGTGCTGGAGGGGCCGCCGGCCGACGATGTGCCCGGCCTTGCCAAGGACGATCCCCAGGGGGCCCTCGGCGGCGGGGTCCAAATCCGCTGCTTCGACCCAACCATGGTGGTCCATGGGCCGCTTAAGGATATGGTCATCGCCGTGGCGCGAGAGGAGGGGATTGCCCACCAGCTCGTGGTGCGCGACACAGGCGGCACCGACGCCGGCAGCATCCACATATCGGGCACGGGGGTTCCCTCCATCGTCCTTGGGGTGCCCGTCCGATACATCCACAGCCACTACGGAATCCTCGACCTGGCCGACTACGAGGCGACCCTTAGGCTCCTTACGGCCCTGGTCACACGCCTCGATGAGGCCGCTTTGGCGAGCCTCTAGGCCCAAAGGTTTCGAAACAGCTACGGACGCTCTTAAGGATGGAAAATTACTTGGTGGCGTTAGTGGAAGACGGCGCCTACTGCCTCGACTGCCGCCTGCCATGCAACCTCCTGGAGGCTGGTCAGCTCGAAGTCTTCGATGTGGGGGTCGCATCCCGAAGGGCAGTCGAAGTTGGCGGCTTGCCTCACGGCCACTAAGATGTCTTCATTCCCACAATGGTAGGTGAAATAGTTTTCCAGTCCGCAGCCGTGGCAGAAGAAGGCGACTCTGTAGAAATTGGACATTTCGGGCTCTCCCAGCAAGAGGCAGAAAAATCCCTTTCCTTCTTTGGCTAATCTATAATACCGTCTATTTATATAGTCGGATATCAGCCGGATCGGTGTAGTCCAAATTTGCAAATTTTTCCTTAAAGTATTCGGTGGGAAAGGCGGAGCTTTGGCGTGAGACCTTCAGGGTGCGACGAGTTCAATAAGCTCCCGGATATCATGGATGAGATAGTCGGGCCCGGCGGAGAGTAGCTCCTCCGAGGACTTGAAGCCGTAGGCGACCGCCACCGTCACCGTCCCGGCGGCCTTGCCCGCCAGGATGTCGTGGTCGCTGTCGCCCACCATAACGGCCCGAGTGGGCTCCACGCCCCAGCCATGGAGCGCCTGTAATATTCCCTCGGGGTGGGGCTTCTTCCTCTCCACGCTGTCGTAGCCGAGAATCTCCCGGAAGTAGCCTGCGAGCCCCAGACCCTCGAGGATGCTTCGGCTGAAGGCCTCCGGCTTGTTGGTGACCACTCCCATGGGTTTCGTGGCGAAGAAATGTCTCAGCACCTCCTCCACGCCGGGGTAAGGTAGGGTGTGGTCTAGCAAGTGTGCTCCATAGTAGTCAATAAACGTGGCCAGCCCCGCCTCCAGCCTCTCCGGTGTGGCAGCCTCGCCCATAGAGCCTTGCAAGAGCGCACGGGCTCCGCCTCCGACGTAGCCAATTATCACCTCTGGAGGGGGCGGGTCGATCCCGAGGCCGTGGAGGCTGTGAATCGTGGCCTGCACAAGGTCGTCGGCTGAGTCAATGAGGGTGCCGTCGAGGTCGAAGCAAAGAGCGTCTGCGGAAATCACGCGGCGGTCTCCTAACGCACGAATCCAGAGGTCTCAAACCCTATCACACGCCGGCGACGGGTGTAAACAAACGTCCTTTCCGGGATTTCCTTGACAAGAACAAAGTCGTCGAGTAGGTTTGGGCTTCGTTCATATACCGCCAGTGGAGCTCCTCATGCGCCCAATAGCACTCGCTTGCGCCCTTGTCCTCGTGTTGGTCGGCCAGGCCTTCGCCCAAAAAGAAGCCCCCGCCTCGGAGCCATCTCAAATTGTCCTGGCCAAGGTTAATGGGACGAACATCACTATGAGCGACTTCCTCGATTTAGTGGCCGGCTTGCCGCCCCAACAGCAGCACCTGGCCTTCAGAAACCGCGAGAGGGTTCTCGATAGTCTGGTCAATAAGGAGCTCTTTTTCCAAGAGGCGATGAGCGGCGGCCTCGACACCGACCCCGACGTGGTCTCTCTGATGGCAAAATTTAAGAAAGAGGTGGTCACGCAGGCCTTCCTGGGCAAAGTTGTCGAGAGGGCCAAGCCCGTAACCGAGGCCGACACCGAGCGATATTACCTAGAGAACAAAGACCGTTTCAAGACGCCGGAGAAAATCACCGCGAGCCACATAGTCCTCAAGACCGAGGAGGAGGCTAAGGCCGTCCAGGCGGCCCTCCGGGAAGGAAAGGACTTTGTGGACCTGGCCAAGGAGCGCTCTAACGGCCCCCGCGCAGCTCAGGGGGGCTCCCTTGGCAGCATCACTCGGGGCGAGATGCCTCTCGAATTCGACCAGGTCGCATTCAATTTGTCGGTGGGCTCCATCAGCGAAGTCGTCAAGACCCCGTTTGGGTTCCACATCATCAAGGTCACCGACCACATCCCACCCATCCAGATGGAATTCAGCGAGGTTTCGGAGCGGATTCATCAGCGCCTCCAGGCCGAGCGCCAGCAGGAAGCTGTTCGAGCCTTCCTCGAAGAGGCCACGACAAATGCCACCATCGAGACGTACCCGGACCGTCTCGCTGGGAGCGAGCCCTAATTCCCTCGCCCTGTTTCCTTCTCTTGGATGATTTAGCGTAGGCCCGCAAGGAGGCGCTTTATGGCGCGAGCCAGTGGGAGGGATGGCTGTGCGCCCTTGACCGTGGCCGCAAGCGCGCCCGCCGCCACACCCCACCGAATGGCATCACTCAAGGGGCGGCCCGTAGCCCATGCTGCCGCCAGCGCCCCGTTAAAGGCGTCGCCGCAGCCGGTCGTGTCAACGGCTTTGACCTTGAACGCTTGAATGCGCTGCTCCACCCCTTCCTCCTCCGCCAAGAGGGCGCCTCGCGCGCCCAGGGTCACGCAGACAGCCCCGCAGCCGAGGGCCAGGAGAGCCTGGGCCGCCCGGCGCACCTCGCCAACGGTTCGGGTCGGTAGGCCGGTTAGGCTGGCGGCCTCGCTCTCGTTAGGGGTCAGTAGGTCCGCGTACTTCAAGAGCCGTCGGGGTAGCGGGCGGGCGGGGGCTGGGTTGAGAATGGTCCTGACTCCGAAAGCCTTTGCCGCCCGCAGGGCCGCACCAACAGCTGGCATGGGAACCTCCAGCTGACAGAGCAAAACGTCAGCCCGGCGAAGGAGTCCTACGGCCCGCTCTATGTGGTCCTCTTCCAAGGTGGAATTGGCCCCGCCCGCGACGGCGATCTGGTTTCGTCCGGCCTTATCGACGGATATGAGGGCCACCCCCGTCGAGGCGCCGACGGCTGTGGTGGAAGCTGACAAATTGATGCCCGTCCTCGCGAGGAACGCTCTGTAACGTCGGCCGAAGTCGTCTCGGCCGAACCGGGCCACAAGAGCCACCGTGGCCCCGGCCCGCCGGGCGGCAACCGCCTGGTTGGCGCCCTTGCCCCCGAAGTACTGCTCCAGGGGCCCGCCGAGGACCGTCTCACCTGACCCCGGCAGGCGGGGCACAGGGATAACCATGTCGACGTTGGCGCTGCCGACGACGACGACTCGGCCCATGGGCCTGTTTAGCTGGGAGGTGGAACGAGAACGGCCTGTTCGGATCCGTTGCCGGTGGGGCCTATATAGATGGTGATCTCGCGCTCGAAGCCGCGCCGGACGGTGACGTCACAGGTCCAGCCCACCTTCTCGAACTTCATAATGACGTCCTTGACCTCCAAGCTGGAGACCATGCGCCATCCGTTAGCGGGCATATGATCCTTAAAGAAATTGACCGTGTCGGTGAGCGACAGCTTCCCCTTGTAGACCAGGATGCCCGCCTTGAGGCTCGGATTCTCGAAGACGAATGTGCGGTCGGAAATGGGGCGGAATGTGGAGGGGACCGGGACGTCGTGGAAGCGGCCGGCAGGGATGGGCTGCTCCGGGGGCGCGCCTGAGATGGCCCTAGGTATCGAAAGCTGCTGGCAACCGGTGGTCGCGATCAGTGAAAGCATAATCCCAGCAAGCAGAGCGTAATTGAGCACTTTGGACCAATGTCCTCTCCTTTTGGCAACCATAGCCTCCCCTCCGTAGGCAACCGATCCAGGCCGCTCGGAACACCTCGCTCCCTTCCTTGAAGCAAGGTATCCTTTCTCTCGCCTCTTGTCAAGGAAAAATACTACATCTTGTATACATACGTACGCATTTTACAACATCTTGTAGGATAGATTGTTCCTTAATCGTATAGGCACGCACCAGCCATAGCCTTGACGCTGCTTTGCCTCTCCGTCTATACTGCATGCGCCGATGTTGAAATTCACGATGGCCAGGCTATTCTAACTATGGCCATTGCAAAGAACAACGATCCTGATTCGGCCGGCAGGTGAATTTGTGACCAATTCCACTCAATCCACGGCAGAACCGCTCCTCGTTGTGGAAGACCTCAAAACGGTCTTCGTCACGAGCCAGGGAGAGGGCAGGGCCGTTGACGGCGTCTCATTCCAGTTGCAGGCTGGAGAGACCCTGGGCCTGGTGGGCGAAAGCGGCTGTGGCAAGACGGTCACGGCGCTGTCGCTCCTTCGCCTTGTCCCCGACCCACCAGGCAAAATAGTCGGCGGGGCCATCCACTTCAACGGCGTCAACCTGCTCGCCCTCACCGAGGAGGAGATGCGGGCCGTCCGGGGCAACGACATCTCCATGGTATTTCAGGAGCCCATGACCAGCCTCAATCCGGTATTCACCATCGGTGACCAAATAACCGAGGCCATCATTCTCCACCAGGCTCTCAGCAAGCGGGAGGCGCGCGTACAGGCGGTCGAGATGTTGCAGTGCGTCGGCATCCCCGACCCGGACAAGAGGGTGGACGAGTACCCCCATCAGCTCTCAGGCGGGATGCGCCAGCGGGCTATGATCGCTATGGCGCTGACATGCCGTCCCAAGCTGCTCATCGCCGATGAGCCGACCACCGCCCTCGACGTGACCATCCAGGCCCAGATTCTCGATCTCATGCGCACCCTGCAGGCCGATCTCGGCATGGCGATCCTCCTGATCACCCACGACCTCGGGGTGGTGGCGGATATCGCAGACCGGGTCGCCGTCATGTACGCCGGGAAGATTATCGAGGAGGCTCCCGTGGAACGCCTCTTCGCCGAGCCCAAACACCCCTACACCCAGGGGCTGCTGCACTCGGTGCCGCGAATTGATAAAGACGCCACGGGCCAGCGCGAGCGGCTCCAGGAGATTCCAGGGCTTATCCCCAGCATCTTCGCCATCCCGCCTGGCTGCGCCTTCGCCCCCCGCTGCCCCCACGTCATGGAACGGTGTCGGAAAGACGAGCCGCCTCTGGAGGCTGTGGGGAGAGAAACCCTGGCCGCTTGCTGGCTCCACCAGGAATAGGCTCCACTATGGATACCACCAACCGCGAGCTCCTCGTCGTCGAGAACCTCGTCAAGCACTTTCCCCTCAAAGGGGGATTCATGGGCCGGGTGGTGGCCAAGGTCCACGCCGTCGACGGGGTGTCATTTACCATGAGCGAAGGAGAGACGCTGGGGCTGGTGGGCGAGAGCGGCTGCGGCAAGACGACCACCGGACGGCTTATTTTGAGGCTCATCGAGCCCACAAGCGGTTCGGTGCGCTTCGACGGCCACAGCGTCTTCGACCTCGGCAAGGAGGAGCTTCGGGTCCTTAGGCGTCAGATGCAGATAATTTTTCAGGACCCCTACAGCTCGCTCAACCCCCGGATGACGGTGGGGGCGATTGTCGGTGAGCCCCTCGAGATTCACGGGCTGGCACAGGGCCAGGAAAAGGAGGATCGGGTGGCGGCCCTGCTACAGAAGGTGGGCATGACAAGGGATCACATGCGCCGCTATCCCCACGAGTTCTCCGGAGGGCAGCGCCAGAGGATCGGGATCGCCAGGGCCCTCGCCCTTCAGCCGAAGTTTATCATCTGCGACGAGCCGGTCAGCGCCCTCGACGTCTCCATCCGCGCCCAGGTCATCAATCTCCTAGAGGACCTCCAGGCTGAGCTAGGCCTTGCCTACCTGCTCATCTCTCATGACTTAAGCGTCGTGGAGCACATCGCCGACAGGGTGGCGGTCATGTACCTGGGCCGCATTGTGGAGATTGCCTCGGCCGAGGACATCTACGCCAACCCCCAGCACCCTTATACCGAGGCGCTTCTCAGCGCCGTGCTCATCCCCGACCCGACCGCCAAACGGGCGCGTGTGCTTCTGCCCGGCGACGTTCCGAGTCCCATCAACCCCCCGTCGGGCTGCGTCTTCCACCCGCGCTGCCCCCTGAAAATTCCGGAGTGCGAGCAGACCGTCCCGGAGCTTAAAGAAATTTCCCCGGGCCACCAGGCAGCCTGCATCGTGCGCCAGGCCGAGCCGAAGGCGCCTGGCGAGACAGCTCCGGCCGGCGAACGGTGAAGACGGTGTCTCCCCTCACTGGCCCATTATCTGGATGATAACGCGGCGGGTGCGGGCACGGTTGTCGAAGTCGATAAGGACGATCTGCTGCCAGGTGCCGAGGATCAGCGCCCCGTTTGCGAAGGGCACCGTGAGGGAGGGTCCGATGAGGGCCGCCCGCACGTGGCTGAAGCCGTTGCCGTCGCCCCAGGCGGCGTCGTGGGCGTAGGGGATGTCGGTCGGCGCGGCCCGGCCGACGGCCTCCGCCAAGTCGGCGACGGCGCCGGGCTCGTACTCGATGGAGGTGAGCCCCGCCGTACTTCCCGGCACGAAGACCACCGCCACGCCACCGCTCAACCCGCTCTCCCTGACGGCCTCGGCCACCCGGTCGGTGATGTCGTGGGTATCGTTGAAACCTTTGGTCTCCTTGGTAAACTCACTCGTTAGTACGCGCATCGGCTGCCTCCTTGGCCTCGGCGGCCCGATAGAGGTCGGCGGATACGGCCTCAATCTCATCCCGCATGGAGAGCTCCGAGGGCGTCCCCGATTGCCACGCCCAGGAGACAGCTCAGCGTTTTCGACTCCAGGCTTGCCGTCATGTGGTTTGGGTGTTCTAAGAAGAAGGCCGGCCTCGCCGTCGCCAGGCCTTAAGGACCGTTCCGGCGATGAGCCCGACGGCGAAGCCGATTGAGGCGCTCGCATTAGTCTTGGCGAAGCCCATCACCGTCTCCTTAATGCCCTCCTGTTGGGCTTTCGCGTAGGCGATGGCGTCGTTGCTGACGGTGAGGAGGTCGATCCCTTCGAGCCAATTAGTCGCGAAGGAGACGATCGTGTAGATGGCCAGGGCGAACGCGACCGTCACCACCAGGGACTTGACGAGGCGCTTGAGAATAAGACCTGTAATGAGCCCGCAGGCGGCCCCCACGAGGGCCGGCTGCAGTTGAGACGTAATAATGGAAATCCACTCGGCGATCATCGGGCCTCTTTCTGTATTAGTGGGAATACCTTCATCATCACCAATAACAAACCCATTAAGTAAAATCAAGCGGTATGCGCCATAACCATGGGAAATATCGAGGGCCGTGGAGAAAACCGAGGAAAAGCAAGCAAAACCGTGCCATTAGGTGGCACGTAGAGACAACTCGGCTCGGTTTATGCTGCATGGGGTCAATTAAATCGCTAGGCCCTTGCCCTTCGGCCCACCATCCCCTAAGATATAGGGGCCGACCGCCCCTGGAGGGAGCGCCGAGCTTCGTGAAGCCCCTTGTTACTGTTGACCATACCGCCCTACGGGAGTTCTCCAGGGCCATCACCCTCGAGTGGCTCGAGACCGACGGGATGGGCGGCTACGCCTCCTCCACGGTCCTCGGCATCAACACCCGCCGCTACCATGGCCTGCTCATCGCCGCGGCGACACCCCCGGTGGACCGCCTCCTCCTGCTCGCCAAGATCGAGGAGACCGTCAGCTTAGGCGGCACCCCATTCCTGCTGTCGGCCAACTGCTACCCCGACACCATCTACCCCCACGGCCACACCCACCTCGACCTCTTCCGCCTCGCCCCCTGGCCCATCTTCACCTACCGGATGGGCGAGGCTTTCCTTGACAAGCACTGCTTCATGGTCCACGGGGAGCCCACCACCGTAGTCGCCTACCACCTTCGCCAGGCCGAGGAGCCGGCCGACATTCACCTCAGGCTCATGGTCGGCTTCCGAGGCCACCACGAGCTCAGGGGGGAAGAGACCTCCATGGAGACTACGATTCGCCAAGAGGACGACATCGTCGTCGTGGAGCCGCCCTCCGGCCTGCATCCACTTTACGTGGCCCACACAGGAAGCAGGGTCGATACGTCCGCCTTCTGGTACCATCAGCTTACCTATCCGTGGGAGACGGAGCGGGGGCTGGCCGACGAAGAGGACCTCTACAGCCCCCTCGCCCTCATCGGGCGCATCGAGCCGGGAGGCTGGTTGACCGTCGTGGCCTCCGCCCAGCGCCCAGGCTCCGTCGATCGTGAAGCCCTGATGGAGGCCGAGCGCGAACGCCGCTCGAGCCTGGTGCGGCCCGGCGCATCGCAGGCCGTTGAGACCCTCTCTCATGCAACAAGCCGTTTCATCGTCCGGCGGGGCGCAGAGGGAACGAACGTTATCGCCGGCTACCCTTGGTTCACAGACTGGGGCAGGGATGCGATGATCAGCCTCCCCGGGCTCGCCCTGGCCGCGGGCCGGCCCACCCTCGCACGCTCCATTCTCGAGACGTATGCCGGGCTGCTGGCTGACGGCCTGCTGCCCAATTACTTTCCAGAAGACGGCGGCCCTCCCAGCTACGACAGCGTCGATGCCGCCCTCTGGTTCATCGTGGCCGCCCACCGATACATGGAGGCCACCGGCGATGAGGTATTCCTCAAGGACCGGCTGGGCGAGGCATCTCGGGCCATCCTTTCGGCTTATGAAGCGGGGACCACCTCGGCCATCCGGATGGATGTCGATGGTCTTTTGACGGCCGGCGGGCCGGGGAGCCACCTCACCTGGATGGACGGCAAGGTGGGCGAAGTCGTCATCACCCCGCGCCACGGCAAGCCCGTCGAAGTCAACGCCCTCTGGTACAATGCGCTCAGCATCGGGGCCACCTTCGCCGAGCGGCTGGGTTGGTCAAGCGATGCCGAGAGTTGGGCGGCCCTTGCCGGGCGGGTCCGGGAACGCTTCGATGAGGCCTTCTGGTACGACGATGGGGGACACTGCTACGACCTGGTTCGGGGTGATGAGCGAGACGTCTCCATTCGGCCAAACCAGATTTTCGCCCTAAGCCTCCCTTACCCCATGCTGGACGAGGCCCGGAGGGCCGGCGTCCTTGCGGTGGTGACGGCCCACCTGCTTACCCCCATGGGGCTCCGCACGCTCTCTCCCTACGACCCCCGCTACAAGGGGCGCCACGGCAAAACCCTCTGGGAGCAAGACGCGGCCTACCATCAGGGAACCGTCTGGGCCTACCTGATGGGCCCGTACATCGACGCCTATCTTGCGGTACACGGCGAGGGCCCAAACGTCCGCGATCACGCCCGCCGACTCCTCGAACCCCTGCTGGATCACCTCCAAGAGGCGTGCCTGGGCACAGTGTCGGAGCTCTTCGACGGCGATCCCCCTCACGCGCCCCAGGGCTGCACCGCGCAGGCTTGGAGCGTCGCCGAGCTCCTCCGTGTCTTGACGCGTCTGGAAGGCTGAGCCCGTCATGGCTCCGCCTGAGGCGGACACCTCCTTGTCCGCATCCCCCGAGCAGATCCGCCTTCCGCCCAAGGCGGATCACCCCGGCACAACCAGTGTAAGGATAGGGCCGACCAAAGGTCGCTTGCGACCCCCTGTCCGTGGGTTCGAAGTGCGAGTCGTGTATACGGAGGGGGTTTATATATGGGTAGTCGGAGTCGCCAGCTCCGCCTCAGGCGGTCAGCACCCCGACACCTTTTTTGGCGGCCAGCGGCCGAAATCCCGTTGACAGACCCTGGGAAGTATAACATGATGGCACATATTAATTAGTGAGCCAAAAACTAAGGAATCCGCCTCATAGCTCCACTAGGCTTAAGTGGATGAAAAGAGCATTATTCTTTGGTCTCCTTTTCTTCCTGGTCTTCCCCTTATCTGGGGCACTCGCCCAGACACCGGGGAACGGGGAGCGACTCTTCATCCAAAAAGGGTGCATCGGCTGCCACGGAATATCTGGCCGCGGCGGCGCAGGACCTGATTTAGCTGGGACAGGCCTTTCCTTCGAGGAGTTTCTAAAACAGCTCAGGGCCCCCCGAGCACAGATGCCCCCGTTTCCCCCCAACGCAGTCTCTGAGTCCGAGGCCGTGGAAATTTATGCTTTCCTCAAAGCCGCGCCGCCAGCGCCGCCACGAGTCAGTGCCGTTCCTCCGGAAGGCGCTCAGAGCGCCGCATCCTGCATCGAATGCCACACTAAACATCACCCAGGGTTAGTTGCTCAATACCGGTCTTCCTCTATGTTCAAGCCCGGCCGACAGAACCCCCGGATTCCTGCGGGCTTGCCCGAGCCAAACTCCTGTGCTGTCTGTCACGGAGCCGACCACACTGAGATAACAAAGGTCAAGGGCCGGGTTTCCGAAAGGGTCTGTGCGGCCTGCCACGCCAAGATCTACAAGGAGCACGTTCTAGACGCCGGCCACTCATACGGCCCTGGACCTGCGGGAATCGGGATCAATTGGGAGCGGAACATCAAGGTTCCCCACTATGCCCAAATGCCGCGGAAGGTGATGGAAGTAGGGTGCGACCCATGCCACACACAGGCCGGGGCCACCGACGAGCCGTTTTGGGACCCAAAAAAGAAGCAGTACGTGGACCTCTCAAGCCTTCCCTATCGTAATGGCTGCATCGCCTGCCACACTCGCCATCGGTTCGACCCTGCCGAAGCGCGCCGGCCGGAGGCGTGCATGACTTGCCACATGGGACCCGATCACCCAAATTGGGAGGCCTACTCCACCTCGAAACACGGCGCCATCTACCTGACCGACGGAGGAAACTGGGATTGGAAGGCCCCGCTAGAGGAAGCGGCCTACAACGCTCCCACTTGCGCGTACTGCCACATGCTCTATATCGACGAGGCGGGCAACCGCTCGTCAAGCCATAATATGAGCAAGAAAATCATCTGGGGGATGGGGGTTCAGCCTGCCTTAGGGCAACTCGCCGACATTACCGTGAAGCCGGAGAACCAGGTTAAGCGCGCCGAAATGATCAAGGTTTGCTTGACGTGCCACTCAGAGGCGAAGGCCCGAGGCTACCTGGAGGCGTCCGACGCCCACAAGTTGATGGGTGACGCCCTAGTTATCGAGGCTCGGGATATCCTCCACAGTCTCTATCGGGACAAGATCATCGAGCCTTCTCGACGTTCGCGGTCCGCGGGGCTCCTACCTGGTGAGCAGTTCGTTGCCACCGAGACCCAAGGGGGCACCTTTTGGCCAGCCGGACTCTATTATGATGTCTCATCCGTGGAGCGTGAGTACTTCGACATGTTCTTCTTCGCCAACCTGAAGTCCTATAAGGGCGCCTTCCATATGAGTCCCGATTACGCCTGGTGGTACGGCTACGCTGAGACTCTAGGGCATCTCATCAAGATCAGGGACGAGGCCGAGCAGCTCCGCGATGCGCACCGGACCGCCTCCCGAACGAACTTCATGCTTTGGACAGGTCCGTTTATGGTCCTGTTGGTGGTCGGGGCCATCTGGGGCGCCCGCACCCTTTACCGCCGTCGCCGCAAAACAGGTGAGTGATCACGAGGGAGCCTTTGACCCCCCCCAGTAAGGCGTTACATGACGGCATCCAAATGTGATGAGCCATGAAAGAGGCGTCCAGCGCAGGCCTGGTTCTTGGAGCGATTCAACCAGCTGTTTTTTCCTGGTGCCTTGCAGGCCCGATTATCCTAGGAAACCTTGACTGCTAATAACTTATTAAAAAGTCAATACTTCTCCAAAAATTGCCCCTCAGGTGGCCTGGCTGCTCCGCCCCCTTAATCGCCAACAGAGAGTCATGATGCTACAATAGGCTATGAAGGCACTCAGGCGGGCCCTGTGGAACCCACCAATCCTCCTTCTCACAGCTTCGGTTCTGCTGCTCTTATTAATTTGCCCACCGGCAGCGAATGGCGAGCGGTTGCCGCTTGATAAAATCTCCCTGTCTCCCGGCTTTAAAATCAGCGTCTACGCTGGGGATGTGCCCGGCGCGCGCTCGATGACCTTGAGCCCCAACGGGACGCTGTTCGTAGGCACGCGGACGCTGGGTGCCGTCTACGCCCTGGTTGATCGCGACCGGGACAACGCCGCCGAGGAGGTCATCACCCTGGCGAGGGGGCTCAATATGCCGAACGGCGTCGCCTTCAGAGACGGCGCTCTCTACGTGGCTGAGGTGAATCGAGTGCTCCGATATGACAATATCGAGGCCGCCCTCAACGATCCTCCAAAGCCTGTCGTGGTAAACGACACGTTCCCGACGGATAGGCACCACGGCTGGAAGTTCATTCGCTTCGGGCCGGACGGGAAGCTCTACGTGCCGGTGGGCGCTCCGTGCAATATCTGCGAGCCCGTTGAGGGGCGCTACGGCGGTATATTTCGGATGGAGCCCGATGGGACGGGGTTGGAGCAGTTCGCCCTCGGCGTTCGAAACTCGGTCGGGTT
The DNA here is from genome assembly GCA_022562795.1 of Nitrospinota bacterium. Classification (GTDB taxonomy): domain Bacteria; phylum JADFOP01; class JADFOP01; order JADFOP01; family JADFOP01; genus JADFOP01. The sequence continues at coordinate 33,023 of JADFOP010000014.1, read as the reverse complement.
CGACTGGCATCCGGCTACTGAGGAGCTCTGGTTCACCGACAACGGGCGGGATTGGATGGGGGACGACATGCCGCCGGATGAGTTGAACCACGCTCCGCGTAAAGGGCTCCACTTCGGCTTCCCTTACTGTCACGGCAGGAGCGTTCCCGACCCGGAATTTGGAAAGTCGCGCAGGTGCGGGGCATTCACGCCCCCGGCCCGTGAGCTTGGCCCCCACGTCGCCTCTCTTGGCATGCGATTTTACACGGGGGAGATGTTCCCTGAGAAGTACCGGGGGCAAATTTTCATCGCCGAGCACGGCTCCTGGAATCGCACAACGCCTATCGGCTACCGCGTGACCCTCGTTCGACTCGAAGGAGGGCGGGCGGTGGCCTACGAGGTCTTCGCCGAGGGATGGCTGCAGGGTGGCCGGGCGTGGGGTCGGCCCGTGGACCTTCTAGTCATGCCCGACGGGGCGCTTCTGGTCTCAGACGACCACGCAGGCGCCATCTACCGGATCAGTTACACAAAGTAGGGCGGGCCCGGCCTCGTGAGCCTGACAGGCACGGCTTTCCGCACTATTATGGGGTACAGCCGTAGAGCGGGAGGGTACTGGGCTAGACGCTGCTGGAGGTGGGAGTCTCCGGGGTGGGTATGAGGGCCTCGGCGCCGATATCGCGAAGCATTTGCAAATCCTCGTTCATCTGGTTGTTCTTCGTCGTAAGAAGCTTCTCGCCGTAAAAAATCGAGTTGGCGCCTGCCATAAAACAGAGGATTTGCGCTTCGCGGCTCAGCGCGCTCCGGCCGGCGCTCAGGCGGACGAAGGCTTTCGGCATGAGAATTCGGGCGGTCGCGCACATCCGCACAAGCTCTAGCGGATCGACCGGAGGCCGCTCGGCCAGGGGTGTTCCGGCTACGGCGACCAGCGCGTTGATGGGGACGCTTTCCGGGTGCGGGTCGAGATTGGCCAGGACCTCGAGCAATTGCGCCCTATCGCGCACGGTCTCGCCCATCCCGATGATGCCGCCTGCGCAGACCGTAATCCCCGCGTTGCGCACGCGCTCGAGGGTTTTCAGACGGTCCTCATAGACCCGTGTTGTGATGATCGAGCCGTAAAATTCCGGCCCCGTATCGAGGTTGTGGTTGTAGGCGGTGAGGCCCGCCTCGCTCAAACGGCGGGCTTGATCCTCGGTCAGCATCCCGAGCGTGGTGCACGCTTCCATGCCGAGCGCCCGAACGCCGCGGACCATCTCGAGGACGGCGTCGAACTCAGGCCCGTCTTTTACCTCGCGCCACGCCGCCCCCATGCAAAACCGCGTCGCGCCGTTCTCCTTGGCGCGCCGGGCCGCCTCGAGGACGTGCTCAAGAGCGAGAAAACGCTCCTTTTGAAGCGGAACCTCGTAGTGGGCAGACTGAGGGCAATATGCGCAGTCTTCCGGGCAGCCGCCGGTCTTGATGCTGAGCAGGCTAGCGAGCTGGATGGCGTTGGCCGGGTGATGCTCCCGGTGAACGGCCTGGGCGCGGTGGACGAGGTCGAGCAGTGGAGCTCCTAGAATCTCCAGGACCTCTTCGGTGGTCCAATCGTGGCGTATGGCCGGGGCCATATCCTCTCCAGCCAGGTGAGTTGGGTGACTTCAGCTTGCAGGACGGAGGCCGGCGAAGTCTGGCCGGCTATCCCTGAGCGGCTGAGTGCAGCTCGGCGACCTTGTCCCAGTTAACGACGTTCCACCACGCGGCGATGTAGTCGGGCCTGCGGTTCTGGTAGTTGAGATAGTAGGCGTGCTCCCAGACGTCGAGGCCGAGTATCGGCGTGTGGCCCTGCATGATTGGCGAGTCCTGATTGAGCGTGTTGTAGACGAGGAGGTTTCCGCCGCCGTCCACTACGAGCCACGCCCAGCCGCTGCCGAACCGCGTCATCCCCGCCTGGGTCACCTGCTCGGTGAACGCCGTGAAGCTCCCGAAGGTTGCGTTGATGGCGTCGGCCAACGCACCTGTCGGCTCCCCGCCCGCTCCGGGGCCCATAATCTGCCAGAACAACGAGTGGTTGGCTTGGCCGCCGCCGTGGTTGATCACGGCCTGGCGGATACCTTCCGGCACGCGGTTGATGTCGGCGAGCAGGGCTTCGACGCTCATGTCGGCCAGGTCGTCGTGGCCCTCAAGGGCCCCGTTCAGGCCGGCCACGTAAGCGTTGTGGTGTTTCGAGTGGTGGATTTCCATCGTCCGAGCGTCGATGTGCGGCTCTAAGGCGTTGTAGTCGTACGGCAAGGGAGGAAGTTCGTGCGCCATGATTAGGCCTCCTTAAAATTGTCTGGCTCTGACCGAGAGCCCTGGAATAAACCGGGGACTCCGTGAATCACGTTTTTCGCAATGCTCCTCTCACGTGAGGAGTTCAAACGTCAGTCCTTCATCAATTAGATGAGGGAAAAGAGCTCAGTCGTGTCGAATAGATAATCGAGACTAATCTTAATTCCACCCCTTGAGGGTGTCAAGCCCTTTCTCTGACAATAGCTTTCAAGGGATAAGCGTAGGCAAAGGAGCCCCTGGCACCAATCGGCCACAGCGAGGTGGGATTAACCGTCAATCTTGGTATGGGCATCCAGAGGAAAAGCCCGCCGCGCCCATCCGACCCTCTCAGCGCTCTTTGACACATTAGACATTTTTAGACACAGTTGACATTTGCGCAGAAGTGTCCATTTTGGACGTAATATATTGATAAAGATGTGCGTTCTTTTTTACGTCCTCCAGCTTGTATTACGACCAGATGGATCAATCAATAGGCTTACCCTTGGCCTTTTGATAGACAAATTATGGAGGAGGGATGTGAGGCTTTTCGTCGTGAATCAAAGCACTGATCTCATGAAAGTGTCCGAGAATTTCCCTGTAGGATTGAAGCACGCTGGTCTCATGATAGGCGATAGAATGCTCTCGACAAAATGATTTGATGATTTCCTGAGCTTCTCTCAGTTTGTTTCGGGGGATGTTTGGAAAGAGATGGTGTTCGATCTGGTAGTTGAGGGCGCCGTACATGAAATCTGTAATAGGGTGAGCCCTGACATTTCGAGCGGTAATCACTTGCATATGCAAGTAGTCCAGCTTGTGGTCGCTTTCCAAAATTGGCATGCCTTTATGGTTTGGGGCGAAGACCGAACCCATGTATAGGCCAAACATCGCTTGATGAATGGCGATGAACAGTAAAGCCTGCCAGCCACCCAGGAGGCTGAACAAGAGGCCCAGATAAATACAATAGTGAGCGAGCAGGAGCACGGATTCGGCCATACGATTCCTTGATTGCTCCATTAGCAAATACCGGATGCTGCTACACCGCTTGCTGATCCCCTCAAGTAGTATAAGCGGAAAGTAGAGATACCCCTGGTATTTCACCATAAAGCGGGATAATCCCCGCTTGCCTCGGGCCTGTTCTTCGGAAAAGGCCAGGGGTCGAATCTTAATGTCAGGGTCAAGGTCAGGCTGATTAGGATTACTGTGATGAGCGTTATGGTTATCGCACCACCAACCATAACTGATTCCAACCAGTAGGTTCCCAACAATCAGGCCGATGATGTCGTTTTTCCGCGCGCCGAGGAAAATCTGCCGATGGCCTGCGTCGTGACCCATGAAGGCTACCTGGGTGAAGGCGAAGGCCATAAAGACGGCATTCAGCGACTGCAGCCAAATGTTGTCTATGACAATCAGTAAGATGAGGCCTGTACCTAAAAAGCCCAAATTAAGTAGAATCTTATAAGTGTAATAGGCAGGCTGCTTGTTCAGCAGCCCTTTCTGATTAATGATCTGTCTAAGTTCGGTGAATTGACTCATGTAATTGCACGCGGCGCCGGTGGAGTACTGTCCTCTACCCTTTGCACAGGAGGTCTGGTCCCCGCTCCAGGCTTATCGCTTTGTATCTCCCCTCAAACGTGAGCGGCCATTAATATTTAGATGGCCACAGTTGGACTTATTCGTAATAACAAATGACGAAGGAAGTCAAGAGAATGTTTGTAACGAAGCAGGTTGCACAAGGTTTCGTCTCTTCCACGGTATGCAACTCCTCGAGCGAATCGATGTAGCCACTTTACCCCTCAAGGGAAGGCCGCCGATGAAGATGCGACAAACCTGTCAGTGAGGTGCCCAACAGTTTATCACCTCCTGGAAGGAAAAGAAACCCCTATAATATTTTGCTGAAAGTAACTCAAACATCCTCCACTTTCCTCCTCGCCCCTTCACTGCTCCCGCCTGTAGAGCCTCTCAATTGTCTCGGCGTAGAGGTCGTGGATGACGTTCCGGCGAAGCTTCATGGTATGAGTTAGCTCCCGACCGGGAGTGAACTCGCTCGAAAGCAGCGCAATGACTTTCACCTGCTCGTGGGGCTTGAAGCCGCTACCCTTGCTGATGAGGCGCCGGACCTCGCGCATGATGAGGCGGTGGGCCTTGGGATGGGCTGCCACCGCCTTAAGGTCGGCATCAGGGAGCTTTATGTCGCGAGCGACCGCCTCGGCGTTGGGCACTATGAGGGCCCCAACGAGCTTGTGATCTTGGCCCACGACACAGACCTGGTCGATGGAGGGACTCTCCTTGAGCTTGGCCTCGATGGGGTCGGGCTCGACGTTCTCACCGCTGGAGAGCACGATGGTGTCCTTGGCCCGGCCGACAATCTGGAGGTCGCCGCCCACAGTGAGCCGCCCTAAATCTCCCGAGTCCAGCCAGCCCTCGGCATCCACCGCCAGTCTCGTGGCCTCCGGGTCCTTGTAGTATCCAATCATGATATTTGGCCCTCGGATGTGGACTACGCCGCGCTCGCCCGGCGGGAGGCGCTCGCCAGTGTCTGGATCGACGATTTTAACCTCAACCTCGGGTAAAGGCCGGCCGACGGTGTGCATGACGGCCCGCTCAAATGAGCGCGAGCAGGCCACGGGGGAGGTCTCGGTCAGGCCGTAGCCCTCGAGAATCGTTATGCCGATCGTGTCGAAGAACTCATCCACCTGCGGCGGCAGGTGAGCTCCACCGCTCGCCGCGGCTCGAAGATGCTTGCCCACGACGGCCCCAAGAGTTGGGAGGAGGGTTCGCTCGGCCAGGGCGACAAACCCAGCCGTGAGCAGCTTCACCACCCGCGGCTTGAGGGCGGCCCTGGCCCATACGCCCTCCTCAAGGCGGAATATGGGCTCTCTGCCGGTCAAGCGGTTTCGAGCCCTGGCGTGGGCCTCAGCAAAGCTCAAGAGCACTTGGGCCAGCAAGCGTTGGCCAATGGGGGCCCGACGAAGCTCCGTCATAATACCCTGGTAGATAGCCTCCCAGATACGTGGCACAGCCACGAGGAAGGTCGGCTTTTCTTCGGCGATGTCTTCGAGCAACACCGGGCGTGCGGGGCGGCTGTAGGCAATAGAGGCCCCTACGCTCAGCAGGAGGTATTCGATAATCCGCTCGAAGCTGTGCCAGGAGGGCAGAATCGATAAATACCGGTCGTGCTCGGTGAGGAGAAAGGCTGGCGCGACCACCCGGATGTTGTGGAGCATGTTGGCGTGGGTTAGCATGACCCCCTTGGGGGTCCCCGTCGTGCCGGAGGTGTAGATGATTGTTGCAAGGTCTTCGGGGGCGACACGGCTCATGTGCTCTTCGGCCTGCCGGTTCCCCTCGGCCCTGCGGGCGGCTCCCTTGGCTCTAAGCTCGACGTAGGAGATGAAGTCCCCCCGTGGCAATCCAACGGGATCGATGACGATGGTCTTCCGCACCGCCGGGACCTGCTGGCGGACCTCCTCCCATTTAGCCCACTGGACCTTGTCTTCGAAGAAGACGGCCACGGAGTCGGAATGGGGCAGGATGTAGGCAAGCTCATCAACGGTGGTATCGCCTCCGCGGGGGACATCGGCCGCGCCTATGGTGAGGATGGCAAGGTTGGTCGCAATCCACTCGGGGCGGTTGTCTGCAATGAGGGCCACGTGGTCGCCCGGCCCGACCCCGAGGGCGAGAAGCCCCGTAGCTATTTCAAGGACCTCTTTCCAGAGCTCTCCGTAGGTGATGGGCATGAAGGGGCCACCGTCCCGGCGGACTTTGAGCGCCGGCCGGCCACGAAAGCGCTCGACGCTTTGGGCAATCCGGGCTGGAATGCTCCGCATCAGCCCTCCTCCTCGGTCCCTGGCCATAACTCAACGCCTGCGGCCCCCAACAGGAAGGCCACCGTTTTCAGGGGTAAGCCTACCACATTGTCGTAGTTGCCTTCGACCCGCTCCACAAAAAGGCTTGCCTTTCCCTGAACGGCGTAGGCCCCGGCCTTGTCGGCGGGCTCGCCGCTGGTCGCGTACGAGTCCATCTCGCGGGCGGAGAGGCGGCGGAAGGTCACGGCTGTAGTTTCGTGGGCGGAGGCTCTAAGGCCCCGATCGAGCCCGATGAGCGCCACACCGGTGACCACCGTGTGGGTGCGTCCGGAGAGGACCTCCAGCATCGAGCGAGCCTCGCTGACGTCGGCCGGCTTTCCGAAGCGCCGCCGCCCCACGAAGACGAGGGTATCGGCCCCTAACACCAGCGCCTCAGGGTGGACGGCGGCCACGATATCGGCCTTGGCAAGGGCCAAGAACTCGGCCACTTCAGCGGGCCGGCCCTCTGGGGCAGCGGTCTCGTCTTGCTCGGACAAGCCAGCCGGCACGACCTCAAAAGGCAGGCCGAGCCGCCCCAGTATGGCCCTACGCCTGGGGGAGTTGGAGGCGAGGATGAGCTTAGGTGCCCCGGCTTTCATGGTGCCTAGAACTTGCGGTAGAAGAGTCCGCCTATCGCCCCCCCAAGAATGACAATAGGGCTGAGTTTGAGCTTGAGGCCGAAAGTGAGGTGGAGGACGTTGAGCGACAGCTGCCACGGTGGGTCCATGCCAAAAGAGAAGGGCGTGGTCAAGTATTTCACGACGCGGGTCCCCGAGAGGGTAAGGTTTAGTGCAATGGCGCCAAGGCCGCCGAGGATCCCTCCTATTACCGCCAGGATGAGAAAGACGAAAAACCCTTTTCCTCGCATAAAATCTAGCCCTAGCGAAAGCGATCCGTCTCGAAGCGTTCCAGGGTCACCGGCTCGTCGGGTCCTATGCCCAACTTTTGGCGGGCGAGGGCCAGCTGCCCTTCAGCGGTCTCCACACCATCGACGTTGGGCAACACGACAGAACGCCGCTCGGCTGAGGAGACGATGACGCCGAAGCGCCGAGGGTCGATGGAGTCGAGGTCGGCCACAGGCTCAGGGGGCCTCAGAAGATCTACCGACACGTCCAGGGCCTCCAGCTCCGATGCCTCCACTGGCGCGAACCGGGGGTCCATGGTGGCGGCGTGAATTGCGTTGCGGATGGCCTCCTCGGCGCGAGTGGGCTGGTCGGCCTCGATTGTGCCGATGCATCCGCGGAGCTTACCATCCTTTTTTATGGACACAAAGACGCCCCCCGGGCGCATCAGCTCCGGGGGTACATCGGCGGGAAGCCGCATCATTTCGCCCCGATTAATATAGGTCCGGATGGCCTCCCACGCCAGGAGGGCGATCGGATGATTCGGAATAGTCATCGGTTCCGGCGGGCGTCATCGGTCGCGCGCCACAATGTAGTCGGCTATAGTGGTCAAAACTTCTAGGTCTGGGGATGCCCCGAAGACCGCCAGACGCTGCTTGGCCTGAGCCACGTACCGAGAGGCGGTTTGGAGCGTGTAGTCGATGGCTTTGTAATCCTTCATCATCCCGATCACCTGGTCGACCTGCCGCCGGGTTACCTCTTCGGCAGCCAGGATCCCCGCGATGGTTTGCCTCTCGGCCGCCGTTGCGTTTCGATATAGGTAGATGAGCGGCAAGGTCCCGTGGCCTTCCATGAGGTCTTTTCCAACGGTCTTTCCGAAACGGGCCTCTTCGGCGTTGTAGTCGAGGGCGTCGTCCACCAGTTGAAAGGCGATCCCAATCTCCCGGCCGAAGAGGCTCAAAGCCTCTTGCCTATCGGGAGGCGCATCGCCCAGGAGGGCCCCCGTGCGACAGGCGGCCGAGATGAGCCCCGCCGTCTTGCGTGACACCACATTCAAGTACTCGTCCTCGTCCTCGGAAAGCTTCCCGGTGGAGAGCAACTGGAGAACTTCGCCCTCGGCGAGCTGCTTGATGGCGCCCGCCATGGTCTGAACGATGCGAAAGTCGCCGTCTTGGGCCATGAGGGAAATGCTCGTAGCGAAGAGGAAGTCGCCGACCAAGACCGATCCATGATTGCCCCAAGTGGCGTTGGCCGTCGGCGCTCCACGACGCTGTTTGGCATCGTCCACCACGTCGTCGTGGAGCAGGGTAGCAGTGTGGATGAGCTCCACCACACAGCCTTGAGTAATGGCCCGTGGCCCCTCATAGCCGCACAGTTTGGCCGAGGTCAGGAGCAACAAAGGGCGGATGCGCTTGCCTCCGCCTGAAAAAAGGTAACGCCCAACTGTAGGGATGAGCTGGACGTCGGAGGCGATGTGCTCCCGCATTGCCTCATCCACCCGGGCCAAGTCGCTTTGGAACCGTGCGAGAATGCTCTCGAAATCCATGAATCCCTGCTTTATGGGCCTCTCCTTATGAGAGGCTGGATTGGTGTGGGAGCAAGTGGGGTGTCAAATCCGTGTGGCCCGGACTATACACCGAGCCACAACGTGACAAGTCTATCGGGCCCATGAAGACTTGTCAAGGCGTTTCGGGCAGTTAGGAGACCCAGACCAAATGTCGCGGCAGTGGTTACGGATGACTAAGCTGGCGGTTGTGGGCCAAGCCACGACCCCCTCGATCTCGGCTATTCAGCCTCCCGCTTGCCCAGCTCCCTGTCGAACATGAGCAGGGCAGGGCCCGCGTCGCCGATCATCTTGAGCGCCTCGACGACTTCCCCGGCGGATTTCTCTTCCTCGACCTGCTCCGTCACGAACCACTGCAGAAAAACCTCGCTGGCGTAGTCTTTTTCCTTAACGGCATGCGTGTAGAGTTTGTTTATCTCTGCCGTAACGGCGCGCTCGTTTTCGAGGGTCTGTTCGAACGCATCGAGGGGCGACTTGAAGTCAACGGGCGGCTCGTCAATGGCCTGGAGCACCACGCGCCCGCCCCGATCGTAGATGAACTCAAAGAACCGCATCGCGTGGCTCATCTCTTCCCTCGACTGTAGGCGCATCCAGTTTGAAAAGCCTGAGAGGTGGATCGAACAGAAGTAAGCCTCCATCGAGAGGTACAGGTAGGCGGCGTAGAGCTCTGCATTGAGGTGGTCGTTCATTGCATCCTGCATTTTCTTGCTGAACATCGCCGTTTCCCTCCTTTTGCGTTCGGCCCACTGTGGCCTTGTGCCACGGCAACCGGGACCGGTTATGGTATGTTCATAGTGCTCTTAACACCCGGGGAGACAGATACGACCTCGAACCACCCGGGGGGCCTGCCGTAGGCGGGAATGGCCTACCAGCCCCTGGCCTCCAGCCATCCGTCTAGGCTTGTCCGGCTCACCGGGTGGCGCACCAGCCAGAGGCTCACGCCCCCGAGAACGAGGTCGCCGACTAGCGTGATGGTGGCCCCCTCACGTTTGAGCAGGGTACCGAAGCAGCCGCAATCTTCCAGGGGTGCGCCGAGAATCAAGTTTGTGGCGATGGCGGCGGAGAAAACCGCGAAGCAGACGGCCGCAGCAGCGCCGGCCCAACGGGTCTCGAAACCCACAATCAGGTAGATGCCTAGGACGAGTTCCCCCCACGGGAGCCATGTCGCGATGAGCGGGACAGCCTCGGCGGGCACGAGACGGTAAGCCCCCAAGATCTGGGCAAACGCCCCTGCAGGCTCCAATAGCTTTCCGACCCCTGCGACAAGAAATACCCCCCCCACCAGGAGCCGGGCTGCCGCCACTGTGCCCGGGGAGCTCCACGCCCCGCTCTTCGTGGCAGCCACTACCGGCCGCTCCTCAGGCTCAGGGCCCCTTCCAGGGCCGATTGAAGCTCCTCCAGGTCGGAGCCTACGAAACGCCGCCCGTCGTCCATGATGATTGTGGGGGTGAACATGATCGCCTGGTCCTCCATTTCGCGGATATCAGCCGTTAGCGCTCGCCGGGCGATACCCTTCTCTAGGCAATCTCCAAGGGCGGCCATGTCGAGGCCGACCTCCTTGCCGTAGGAGAACAGCCGCTCCCGCCAGTCCTCGGCCGGCCCCCAGACGGGTTGGTTTTCAAACACGAGGTCGTTGTACTCCCAGAACTTACCCTGCAGGTAGGCACATTCGGCAATCTCCGACGCCCGTGTGGAGCGGGGCGAGAGTGGCGCATTGATGTAGACAAGCTTCACCCGGCCCGAGTACTTAGTCAATAGCTGATGCAGCGGACCCTGCACCTCTCGGCAGTGGGGTCAGCCATAGTCGCTGAACTCGTAGATCGTGATTGGTGCTGTGACCTCTCCCAAGATTGGATTGTCCCCCAGGATGACAACGGGTCGGGGTCCAAAGAGTCCCTTCAGCCCGAGACCGCCGCCGAAGGTCACGGCCGCGATGGTTATAGCGAAGGCGAGCCGAACGCCTAGATTCTTACGGCCCCTCAAGAAGCAACCCCTCCGCAGGCCTGAGGACGGGCCTTACCGTAGACTTCTTCTTCGCACTTGGTTGTGTGACAGGGCTCCGTGGTGAGTTGGGATTCACCAGGCAATGATACGGCAGGCGGCGTCGATGTTCAAGAAGTGGGTAATGCGGTGCCTCGAGCGCGGGCCGCCTCACTCAGGCCCGGCGGGAGGGAGAAGCGGACATCCTCCTGGACCACTACGTGCTCTTCCGTCACGTAGCCCAATCCCCTGATGAGATCGGCTACGCCTTCGACCAGGAACTCAGGTGCGCTCGCCCCAGCGGTGAGCCCCACCGTTCGGCGGCCCTCCAGCCAGGCGGCCTCAACTTCCTCGGGGCTGTCGATCAGGTGAGCTTCGACTCCTTGTGCCTCAGCCGCTTCGCAGAGCCGCAGGGAGTTGGAGCTGTTGTCGGAGCCGACCACGATCAAGAGTTCAATCCCCTCTTTAAGCAAGGCCTTAACCGCGTCCTGGCGATTTTGGGTGGCGTAACAGATGTCGTCCTTCTTTGGGCCTATGATGGAGGGAAACCGGTGGCGCAAAGCCTCGATGATCTGCCTGGTTTCATCGACGCTTAGGGTAGTCTGGGTGGTGTAAGCCACCCGTTCGGGATCGGGTATCTGGAGGTGTTCGACCTCCTCGGGGGTGCCAACGAGGTGGATCCTGTCCGGCGCCTCCCCCATGGTGCCAATCACCTCGTCGTGGCCGTCATGGCCAATGAGGACGATGTCGTAGCCTTTGGAGGTGAAGCGGCGGACCTCCAGATGTACCTTGGTGACCAAGGGGCAGGTGGCATCGATGACTTGGAGATCGCGCGCCCGGGCCTTCTCCCAGACTGCGGGGGAGACCCCGTGGGCGGAGAAGATGACCAAGCTGCCGGACGGGACTTCATCGAGGCTCTCGACAAAAGTAACCCCCCGCTCCCGAAACCCATCCACCACGGCCTTGTTGTGGACAATCTCCCTGCGGACGTATAGGGGCGGAGGGAAGGCCTCGAGGGCCAGGTCCACGATGTCTATTGCCCGATCCACGCCGGCGCAAAATCCTCGTGGCGCCGCCACGATTAAACGGCCCATTTCACCCTGAGCACTATCGGCCATTGTTTCTCCCGAGTTAGGCACATATGGGGGAGCGGTCAATCACACCCCATTATGTCTAACTTGGTGAAAAAAGCAAGGGGGAAGCGCACAATTAACCCACCTCTTAGGCCCTTGGGGGGGGAGGGGACGGGCGCCGCTCGGCCCGGATACGCTAGTAGCTAGGCGGCGGGACAGGAGGTAGGGGCCTTCGGGGGCTCCTTGAAGGAGATTGATGACGTGCAGCGGACGCTCGCTCGTCCTGATTTAGAGAAAGAATATGAGCCGGCACGGGTGGTGGCTGTTTCACCGGAAAACCAAAGTACCCTTTCATATCTTCCACGTGGGTCGTGGGGAATATGACCAGGGCGTGGGTCTCCGCGGCCAGCTTCACCCGGCGGGTCTCCCACTTTGCCTCATCCTCCAGTCCTTTCAACATGGCCTTGACGGGGTCGGAGGGCTCATCTTCCACCTTATCCTCGAAGAGGGGGGCTTCGAGCTCTTCGTTCAGCCGCTCGAGGGCCGCCACCTCTGCGGCTCCCTTTTTGTTTGTAATGAGGGTGGCGATGAAATCACCCTGCTTGCCCCAGCCGTAAGGTTGCCGGAGGCTGTATAGCCGTGCCCGCTCTACATTCTTGAGCTTGGTGCCGGTTCGCTCGTCGATGAAGAATAGCCCGTCATTGACCGACGTGACCTCCAGAATCTTAAACTCAGGGGTTCCGGTGCAGGCCGCCGAAGGCTTGGCGCAAAGGGCCTTTTGCAGCCGTTCGGTGACCCAGGAGTCCATTGCCCCACCATCGGCGGGGTCCACAATATCGCTGGCGTGGTCGATCACCCCGTCCCGGAGTGCGACCTCGTGGATGGTATCCAGATTTTCCAGATTCCCGATACGGATGTGCCGCTCGATCGAGGGGTCGGGGGCGAGGGTGAAGTAATGGGTGTGGGGGTCTTTGCGCGCCAAGAGCCAATCGAGCCCGAAGAGAGCGGCCTCGGCTGGCTTCGCCAGGTAATCGCGAAAGTCAAAGTTGCACTTCTGGCCGGGTGCGGACCTCTCGCACCTAAGCACTCCATTGATGCAGGAGAGGGTCCCGGTATCGTTGCGGCCGGGTTTCCGGAATCCGCCCAGAGAACCCTCGCGGTAGGTGATGAAGAACCCACGGCCCTGATACTCGCAGGCCCAGCTCAACCGCTGGGATGAGCGGAACTTTTGTTTATATGAGAGATTGTCTTTGTTGAAGACGATATTCATATGTCGAGTGAGCGGGTCAAGGCGGATTTCGTCGCCCGGCTTCTTAATAATGATCCGGGTCTCACAGTTGGCCCGCCGCACGTCGCATATCTTCACCGTTGTAGGAAATGTCGATGAAACGTCGGGGGCCAAGTAATCCCCGGTGCTCTTCTCTTTTAGGATGTCGCGCCTCATCTTGAAGATAATCTCTCCTGTTTCGGGGTCCTTCTTGAATAGAAAGGCGGTGGTCTTATCGGCCTCTGCGCCACCCAGCATCAGGCGCGCCCCACTGTCGTCAATATATTCAAGGAGGATCTCTTGAGTGTAGGCGGGAGCCTCCTTGTCGGGGTAGAGCGCCTTGAAGAGCTCGATGTTCCTTGTACGGAACCCAGCCGATGCCGGCTGGAGCTGAAGGAAGCCTTTGCGGGTAATACTAGCCTTGATGGCCCCCCCGTCGGCTGACACGATGCCGACAATCTTGCCCGGCTCACCCGAGGGGACGGCGAAGATGGAGCGTCCGTTCAACTGGCCGACGGTCTTCGGACCCTTTTCGCCTAGTTCTTCGGGGGTGACCTCGTCCACCTCGCCGCCAATGCGTTGAAAGTCCGCCAAGGCGTCCACTAAAGCTCCGCCGATGGATAACTTCCTCCGCTCTTGTGGCAACTCCTGGCTCTCGACTACGTACGCTCCAAACACTCCGCCCACGAGGAGCATGACGCCGAGGGCTAGGCCGATGTATAGGACCCTCATGAAACCGGCTGCCCTATGAGCCACCCGAAACATGCTCGTTGCCTCCTCCCTATGGTCTATCAGGCAATATTGCCTGATGCTGATGAATGTAACCTCTGGTTGTTTCGACCCCGGTGGACTTATGATGGGTGCATACTACGCTTCTTAGGACACCCACTATATAACACAATGTAACATAATAGGACTTTTTCCTCAAGAGCCCAATAATAAATGGAGGGTGAATGGCCCCGGGCCATGCAGACATCCGAATTTTACCATACCGCGTCGCAATTAAATAGTAAGAAATAGAGCCTCAGGGACGTCTTTTGACCATAAAGGCTCCAACACCACCATGGAGGAGAAGCCATGCTCGCCCGGGTGCTATCGAGCGCCGTGCTGGGGATTGACGCCCATCCCGTGGAGGTGGAGGTGAACCTCTCCCCGGGGCTGGCCCGCTTCGACACGGTGGGGCTGCCCGACGCGGCGGTGAAGGAGAGCCGTGACCGGGTGAAGGCCGCCATAGTCAATTCCGGCTTTGTCTTCCCTTCTCGACGGATCGTCGTGAACCTCGCCCCGGCGGACATGCGAAAGGAGGGTAGCTCCTTCGACCTTCCCATCGCCCTTGGGATTATCGCCGCCTCTGGCCTTGTCTCCCAGGATGACTTGGAGGGCTACGTCGTCCTGGGCGAGCTTTCGCTTGATGGGTCGGTCAAGGGCATCAAAGGAGCGCTGCCCATTGCCGCGGGCTTCCAGGGAAGATCGGGTCTGCGCGGCCTGGTGCTCCCGGCGATCAGCGCCACCGAGGCGGCGGTGGTCGAGGATGTGGCCGTCTACCCGGTGGCGACACTCACCGAGGCGGTGGACTTCATGCTCGGCAACCGGTCCGTCGAAAGGGCCCGCTCCGGTGTCGAGCCCGAATCCGCCCAGGTGGAGAGGCCGCCTATGGATTTCGCCGATGTCAAAGGCCAGCCTTCGGCCAAGAGGGCCCTGGAGGTCGCCTGCGCGGGCGGGCACAACGTTCTGCTTATCGGCCCGCCGGGGGCGGGCAAGAGCATGCTGGCAAAGCGCCTGCCGACGATCCTTCCGGCCATGAGCCTGGAAGAGGCGATCGAGGCTACGAAAGTCCATTCCGTAGCGGGCCTGACCCGGAGCAATGGCGCCCTCATCACGCGGCGGCCGTTTCGCGCGCCGCACCACACGATCAGCGATGCAGGGCTCATCGGCGGGGGGACCATTCCCATGCCGGGCGAGGTCTCCCTCGCCCACCACGGGGTTCTCTTCCTCGACGAGCTTCCCGAGTTTCGCCGAAACGTCCTTGAGGTGCTCCGCCAGCCCATGGAGGACGGGGTAGTCACCATCGCCCGGGCCGCAATGACGCTCACCTACCCGGCCCACATCCTGCTGGTGGGGGCCATGAATCCCTGCCCGTGCGGGTATCTGACCGACCCCCGGCGTGCATGTCTCTGCACGCCCAAGCAGATCGCGAACTACCGCGCCCGCCTGTCGGGCCCCCTTCTGGACAGGATCGACCTCCAGATCGAGGTCCCCCCGGTGGCTTACCGCGACCTGGCCACCGAAGCCCAGGATGAGCCTTCGGCGGCCATCCGTGCCCGTGTCGAGGAGGCCAGGGACCGCCAGAGGAGGAGATTTTCCGACTCCTCGACCCACTGCAACGGCCAGATGGCGGTCCAAGAGCTCAAGGCTGCCTGCCGTCTGGACGAGCCCTCGCAGGCCCTCCTCGAGGCCGCTGTGACGCGGCTCGGGCTTTCGGCCCGCGCCTACGACCGCATCCTGAAAGTCTCCCGGACCATAGCCGACCTCGCAGGCGCCGAGGACATCGGGGCCGAGCACATCGCCGAGGCAATACAGTACCGGAGCCTCGACAGGAGTGGATGAGGACCGTACCACAGACGTCCACTACAGAGGGAGGAGGATCCCATGAAGTCGGTCTTTACGATCGTTGAGGGACGGAAAGAGCAAGAGAAGAAATACTGGGTGAGAATCGGCCGGGCTTTTGAGAATAAGGACGGCTCGACCACGGTATACCTGGACGCTCTCCCCGTAAACGGCCTGCTCCAAATCCGGGAGGAAAACGAAAAGCGCCAGCGGGGATGACCCTTGGGGAGACCGCATGTTGCCCAAGCCGATCCCAGGGCCTATATAGAAGGAGAGTCTGCATAAGGTATCCAATTAGTTGCTGATCGTAGAACTAAAGCGCCGCAACTCGGCCCGCGAGGGCAACGGCGGCGATAGGGAGGTACGAGACCTCATGCCTGGGGGCGCCTTTGCGCACTACAATTTGGGAGTCTCGTACCTGAAGCGCGGCCGCTACGAAGAAGCGCTTGAGGCCCTCAAAGTCGCGGTCCACCTCAAGCTCGACGATGCCGATGCCTACATGCACTTGGGGAAGGCCTACGGGGGCCTCGACCGAAACGAGGAGGCGGTCGAGGCGTACAAGGTGGCAATGCAGCTTAAGCCAGACTACGCCGAGGCCCATTACAATTTGGGGCTCGCCTACGGCTTGCTTGGCCGGTATGAAGAAGCGCAGGCTGAATGCAGCGAGGCCGTCCGCCTTGAGCCCGACGATGCCGAGGCGCACGCCAGCCTGGGGGTCGCTTACATCGGCCTTGGCCGCAACGAAGAAGCGGTGGAGGCCCACAGAGAGGCAACCCTCCTGGAGCCGGACAATTCCAGGGCCCACTACGGTTTGGGAGTAGCCTGCCTCGGCCTCGGCCGCGACGACGAGGCGCTCGAGGCTCTCAAAGAGGCGATCCGCCTGAAGCCCGACCACGCAGAAACCCACTACTTTTTGGGCCTGGTCTACGCAAAGCTCGGAGACCGCGAAGCGGCGATGGGTGAGCATGCCGTTCTCGAAGAGCTGAACCAGGATATGGCTGACAGGCTTGTCGAGCACTTGTAACGGACAAGTCGGCCCGACAACCCACACCTCCGGCCCTCCCCCCTCGTCTCCGGCGCCTTGCCCGGCTCCCGCAGGCTCTGCTAGAATGGGGCCGTCTGACCTGAGAAAAAACCGCCCACGTGGAGCCGCCCCTTGGTCGCCCACCGCCCCTCCCTTTTGCTCCGCCCCCGTCTAGTTGCGGCGCTGGTGCTCGCTTTGGCTCTCCCCTTCGCTTCAGCCCCGGCCTGGGGTGAATCCCTCTCGGACCTTACCTTCGCCATGTTTAGGGAAGTCAAACGTATCCGGGGCTTAAAGCCCAAGGGCACTGTAGGCATCGCCGAGCGAAGCCCGGAGGCTCTTGAAGTCCTGCTCAAGAAGCGGATCGAGGAGGAGTACACGACCGGGCAGCTGACCGCCCTCCAGCGGCTCCTGGCCCTGACGGGCCTCATCCCGACCGACTACGACCTGGTCGGCAGGTACGTGGCGCTGCTGGCCTCCCAGGCCCTGGGCTTTTACGACTTCAAGGCCAAAACCTTCTTCCTTTCGACCAAGGCCGATGCCTCGCTCCACGCCCCCGTCGTCCTACATGAGCTCGTCCACGCCCTCCAGGACCAGCACTTCCACGTCTACGCGCGCCTCAAGGCCCTGAAGGATGATGAGGACGCCAGGACGGCCCTCCAGGCCCTGCTCGAAGGCGAAGCCACAGCCATTATGCTCGATTTCACCTTGGGGCTATCCGGACAGGGCTTCTACACCGTGCCCACCGACGAGCTTCTCGCTTACCTGGAGGGAGCAGGAGGCCTTCAAGGACGAGCCGCCCGTCATGCGGGACTTCATCTACTTCCCCTACGAGGCGGGGCTGCCCTTCATCAAGGCCGTCCGTCGGCGGCGGCCCTGGAGCGGGGTCGACGAGCTCTACGATGCGCCACCCGCTTCGGCCGAACAGGTGCTCCACCCGGAACGCTTCCTAGTGACCCCCGACCCGCCGAGGCGTGTTCGATGGCCCGCCGTGCCAGGAGCGCTAAGGGGCAGGTGGCGACGACTCGATGCCAACACCCTCGGGGAGTTCGGAGCCTACCTTCTGGTGAAGCCGTTCGCGGCCGATGAAATCGAGGCGCTGGAGGCGGCCGCCGGATGGGGAGGCGACCGCTACCTCGTATTGGAAGAGGTGGAGGGGGCGGGCCGGGCCGTCGCTCTTGTGGCATTCGTTTGGGACACAGAGCGGGACGCAGAAGAGTTCGTCGAGGCCTATCGGCGCGGAGCCGCCGCCCGTCCGTCCACGGAGGCGAGCGCGTCAGGATTCGGCGGTTTGTCATGGAAGGCCCGTAGAGCCCAGGGCCTGGGCGTCATCGAGCGACGGGGCGACCGGGTGCTCATCCTCGAAGGGGTCCCACCGAAGGACTTGGAGGCCTTCCGGTCCCTAGGCTGGTCTGCCGAGGTAGCCCCCCCGCCAGCCGGCGGCTCCCCGCCGACGATGGGCCTGGCCCGCCGTGAGCGCTTCCGCCTGGTGGCCGAGGCGCACTGGAAGAGGGGCGATCTCAAGCAGGCGGCCCTCGCTGCTAGAGAGGCCGTTTCCCTGTCGGCCTCAGACGCCGAGGCCCGCTACCTCCTGGGCTCCATTCTTACAGTGGAGGAGGCCACCTTCGCCGAGGGCATCGACCACCTAACGCATGCAACCGTCGTGGAGCCCTCCCTGGGGCCGGCCCACTTCGAGCTCGGCCGCCACATGAAGGACCTGGGCTTGGCCGACGAAGCCCTAACACACCTCAGTCGCGCCCACGCCATCATGCCCGACCACCGGCCGGCGGGCGTGGCTTACGCGGCGCTCCTTCTTGAGGCTGGTGAGGCCGGGGCCGCAAGCCGGGTCCTCCAGCCCTGGGCCGAAAGCCGAGGGCGGGACCCTGAGCTGCTCACAATCCTGGGCCGGACGGCCCTGGGCCGGGGCGACAGGAAAGCCGCCAGGCGACACCTCACGGCCGCCCTGCGCCTAAGCCCCTCCTCTTTCGCCAACCACCTGGCGTTCGGGGCCCTCGAGCGTGAGGAGGGCCACATCAAAGCCGCCGAGAAGCATCTCAAGCAGGCCTCGGCCCTGGAAA
The DNA here is from genome assembly GCA_022562795.1 of Nitrospinota bacterium. Lineage (GTDB taxonomy): Bacteria > JADFOP01 > JADFOP01 > JADFOP01 > JADFOP01 > JADFOP01. The sequence goes on along the minus strand of JADFOP010000014.1, from coordinate 14,487 downwards.
AAGAGGGGACGGCCGCCCTGGTCGCCCTGGGTGACCACTACCGAAGCAGGGGGCTAAAGGATAAGGCCGAGGCGAATTACAGAGCCGCCGTCGAACGCGACCCTGACGTGCCGGCCCCGGCGGCCGCCCTCGGACAGCTCGCCCTCTCCGCAGGCGACCGTAACGCCGCCGCGGCCTGGTTCACCCGGGCCCTGGTCGCCGACCCCAGGTGGCGACCCGCCCTCGAGGGCCTAAAGGCCGTCCGTTCGCGGCAGGGGCGTCCTGTGAAGCGTTTAGAGACTCTCTTAGATCGACAAATCGCTGTGGACGAGGCCGTCCGGAAGTCCGTCCGGGCAGGGCGGATCTGCTTCGAGAAGGGTCTCCTCAAACGCGCCCGCCAGCAGTTTGAGAAAGCGGTCCGCCTGGACGATGAACACCCCGGGGCGTGGGTAGGGCTCGGGCTCGTTCACGAACGCGAGGAGCGCATAGGAATGGCATCATCGTCGTACCTCAATGCGTTGGCTTCGCCCGATTCCCTCCCGCCGGCCGTCAGCGACCGGTTGCTCCAGTGGGTGGCCGCCAGGCGGCCCCCTGGGGCCTTTCGGCCCATCCTGAGGCGGTTTCTCCACGCGGCCGACGACGGGGAGCGCCAGCGGGCCGCCCTAACGATGGGGGCCTTGGGCGACAGGCAGGTGGTCCCGTTGCTCATCGACCACCTGGAGCGCCGCTACCCCCCGCCCGTTAAGGCGGCGCTGGTCGAAGCTCTCGGGCGATTGGGCGACCCGGCGGCCCGCCAACCCCTGGAGCGGCTTGGCTCCACTACCCGGAACGATGCGGTCCGCGCGGCCGTCCAAAGGGCGCTGGAGCGGCTACAGGGATCCCAAGCCCGATGACCGGGGCACTGTGAATGGCTGGGGGAAGGCGGGACTACCCTTTATTTGGGTAGCTCAGGTTCGCCACTCAACCCTAATCCGTTGACAAAGAAGCTCAGTCGAGTATAATGGATTGTGGGAGGTAACCGACCATCAGCACCCTTTACGGTTCGCTCGTCGGCCTGAAACCCAGCCAGCTAAAAGCCTTTGAACGGCTCTATCGACGCCGTATCCCGCCCAAGGAGCTACTGACCCCAGAGCTTGCCCGCAGCATGGTCGACCTCACGCAGGAGACCGGCCGGCAGGTCGGCCTCCTCGTGAACCGTCGCGGCCGCGTGGAGGCCGTCATCGTCGGGACCCCCAGGGAGATTGAAATCCCACCCCTCAAGCGGTTCCGGACGGGCAGGCAGCGGCTCAGGGGCCTTCGATGCCTCCATACCCACCTCGGCCAAGAGGGCCTAAGCCGAGACGACCTTGTCGATCTCGCGGTCCTCAGACTCGACATGATGACGGCTCTTGAGGTTACCGAGGATGGTCTTCCGGGGCTCGTCCACTCGGCCCATCTCATGCCCGACGGCAACGAGGCGGACCCCTGGCGGCTGCTGGAGCCATCGCTGGTCCACGACCTCGACCTCGATTTTGCTGAGACCATCGCCTCGCTGGAAGAAGAGCTTGCCCGGGCCACCAGCGCCCGGCCCATCGGCGACGCGCGGGACCGGGCGATCTGCATCCACGTCTCTACAGGATCCCAAACCGAGTCGGAGGCCTCTTTGGGAGAGTTAGTAGAGCTGGCCCGCTCGGCGGGTGTCGTGGTTGTCGACACCGTCGTCCAGACAAGGGGTCGGGTGGACCCCAAATTCGTGGTCGGCCGTGGGAAGCTGCAAGAGATATCAATCAGGAGTATGCAACGCGAGGCCGATATGCTCATCTTTGACGGGGAGCTCACCACGGCCCAAATTAGGTCCCTGACCGATGGGACCGAGCTCAAGATTCTCGACCGGACTCAACTCATTCTCGACATCTTCGCACAGCGGGCGGCCAGCCGGGAAGGGAAGATGCAGGTCGAGCTGGCGCAGCTGCGCTACAGGCTCTCGAGGCTGGTGGGCAAGGGCGAGGCCCTCTCCCGTCTGACCGGCGGCATCGGCGGCCGGGGCCCCGGCGAGACAAAGCTCGAGATCGACCGCCGCCGCATCCGGGCTCGTATCCATCGCCTGGAGCGGCAGCTCAAGGGGATTGGGCGGGCCCGTGTCCAGAGGAGGGCCAGACGCCAGCGCGCAGGTATGCCGGTCCTCTCCATAATCGGCTACACCAACGCCGGTAAGTCCGCTCTTCTCAACGCCTTAACCCGATCAGAGGTCGCCGTGGACAACCGCCTTTTCTCCACCCTCGACCCGGTCTCCCGCCGGCTCCGGTTTCCACGGGATCTGGAGGTCATCATCACCGACACGGTCGGCTTCATCCGCGACCTCCCCAAGGATCTCCTCCAAGCGTTCCACGCCACCCTGGAGGAGCTCGCAGAGGCCGACCTCCTGCTCCACGTGGTTGATCTCTCGAGCCCCTCTTACGAGGACCACATGCGAAGCGTCCAGAAGATCCTGGCTGAGCTGGGATACGGAGAGATTCCCCGTATGGTGGTCTTCAACAAGGCAGACCTGGTCGATCCCGCCCAAAGTGTTCACGTCGTCCGCCGCCACGGAGGCGTGGCGATCAGCGCCCTCGATGGGACGACCTTACCTGCTTTCATCGAGGCGGTGGAGGAGAGGCTATTCGAGCTCCTGGACCTCTCGGACTCCGTTCAGCGGGCGGCCGCCGAGCTTAATAAGGCCTCGGCCAGTCTGTCCTCCTGAGAAATCTGGATCGAAGGAGGTGGACGGCCCTGCTCACCCCCGATGCAATGGGGAGCTTCTGGTTCGACCCCTCTCCAGCCCGCCCCATTCCCCCTGACCATCCGCTTGTTAGTCTCCTGAGGCGCCTCACGGTGGGCTGCTTTCATTCGGTGGGAGTCGGGGGCGAAGACCTAGCACATTACGTGGCCGGGGTGCTGGTGGAATTCGTCCACATCGAGCGGCTCTTCAAGCTCACCGACGCCGAAGGCCATCGCCTCGAATATCTCTTCGAGATGGTGGAGGCTGCCGAATCCGCTGGAGAGATGGGACATAGGCGCGCATACAAGCACCTGGGAGACTACGCGCTCTTCATGACTGGCCTTTTCCCCGAATACTTGGAGCGGGCCGGGCGGCCCGCATCGCCCATTTACTACATAGAGCGGGGCAAGGCCTCCTACGCCCTCCTCGCCCGGATAGACCCTTTGAAACCCTACGCCCCACTGTTTCGCGAGCTCTCCGACCGCTTCGAGGCCTGTGTGGCCGGGCTCCAACTCGAAAAACTCTATCTTAGGGACCCATTCTACCAGACCCTGCTTCGCCAGCTCGGCTTCTAACTGATAATAAAAACCCCCCAAGCGCCAAGGCGCAAGGGGGGTGGAGGTTAGATTTCAGCCTCCCGCCTTATCTCTAGCGGGAGACTTCCACGGGGTCTTTCTCCGTCCCCTCCGGGACGGCGGCTTCTTCTCCATTCTCCTTCGACTTAAGCCCGCAGACCTGCGAGCCGATGGGGCGTCAGCCCAACACCCCCTTTTTGTATAAGAGGGCGACGAAGACCGCCAATAATCCAAGCGCTAGCCAACCGGACATGGAAGTTCTCCTCTCTCGAACGGTGTCTCGAATCACCTTTTCTTTTACTAAGATACTCCCAGAAAGGGGGTTTGACAAGTGGCTGGTCTGGCAACGGGGCTGATCGCTCCACTACCGGGAGAGACGGAGCACTTTTGCCCTCTCTACCCGAAGATGCCGAGCAAAAAGAGGAGGATGCCGATGAGGATGCCGATGCCGCACAAAGCCCGAAAGGTGAGGTCACCGGAGTGCAGGAGCTTGGTGGCCAACCGCCGGTATGGGTCTGGGTCCCAGATCAACATCGCCCCAAGCGGGAGGTAGACGAATGCCATGGCGACGAGAACAACCTCCAACCACGTTCGACCCTTGAGGAGGGCCACGACGATGATGCCACCAATTAGGATGGGGACGACGGCCAATACGCGAAGTATCACATCGCTCTCGAGCATCTTCTTAGTAAAGTCGCGGTAGCCCTTGGGCCAAATCGCCGCAGTAAGGCTCTTGGCAACCGCCAGAACCCCCAGCACGATGGCAAGTGTATTGAGAACGGTCATGGCTTAAGATCGCCTCATAGTGCCTTGTCCAGGCAACACGCACCCTATCACGGCACGCCCGACCCCGGCAAGACGCTCACCCTTGAGTAACGGTGGCCCTACGGCGTGCGTTAAGTCCTACAAGTCGGCGCGAGGCCCGCTTCAGGTCGTCCACGGCGGCATAGAAGCACGGGATGACGAGGAGTATCAAAACGGTGGAGAAGGCCAGACCCCAGACAATGGACAGCGCCATGGGCATGAGGAAGCGGGCCTGGCCCGAGGCGAAGAAGGCCAGCGGCGAGAGGCCCGCGATGGTTGTAAGGGAGGTCAGGCAAATGGCCCGGATGCGAAGCTTTCCGCCCTCCACAATGGCTTCGGTCAGCTCGAGACCCCGGCGGCGGAGGTTGTTGATAAAATCCACAAGGACGAGGCTATCGTTAACGACAATCCCGGCCAGGGCTACCGTCCCGATAAGGGAGAGGAACGTCAGGTTCATCCCCATCGCGATGTGGCCAACGATGACGCCGTCAACAGCGAAGGGGATGGCGGCCATAATGATGAGAGGCTGGATGAAAGAGCGGAAGGCGCTTCCTAGAATGAAATAGATGAGCAGCACGGCTACAATGAAGGCCTTAACGAGGGAGACCACACTCTCCTCGAAGTCCTTCTGCTCGCCCTTGAGACGGAGCCGGTAGCCTGGGTAGCGGTCTTGCAGATCGGCGAACCGCGCCGTTACAAAGCGGGAGATTTCCAGGGCGTTGCCCTGAGTTTTATCCACGTCGGCCAACACTGTGATGGCTCGCCTCTTGTCGATCCGGGAAATCTGCGTGTAGCCTCTCTCCTCGACTATGTAGGCCACTTCGGAGAAGGCGACCTTCTGGCCCCCGGGCGCATCGAGCTTGATCCGCTCCACGTCGAGCCGGCTCCGGCGAGACGCCTCTGGGTACTTGACGAGAATTTGAACATCTTCCCTGGAGAGCTGAATCTTGCTCGACTCCGCCCCACGAAACCGGTCGCGCACCTGGCGCGCAATCGCCTGGACCGTAAGCCCCAGGGCCCTGGCCTCGGGCTTGACGTAAATTTTTAGCTCGGGCTTTCCCAGCTCGAACGTGTTACGGATATCTCGCACCCCCGGTATGGTAGCTAGATAATCTTCTACCTTCCCGGCTAAGGCGCCTAGGACGGCGAACTCCTCGCCCTCGACGTTGATCTCTATGGCTGGCCCCCCGGGGCCGGCCTGGGGCGAGAGGAATTGGACCTTCTTGATGCCCGGCACCATGGCCACCTTGTCTCGGAGGGCATTGATGACCTCGTCGGAGTTGCGTCGTCGGGGCGGTATCTTCTTGAGCTCGACGATGATCTGGGCGAGGTGGCTGCCCGTCTTTACCTTGTTGGCGTCGAGGTAGATCATCCCTACATTCGTCACGATGGTCGAGAGCTCCTCCGGAGGTAGCTGCTGGACGATGGTCTCCACGGCCCGGGCGACCCTGCTCGTGTCCTCCAGCTTATAGGTAACGGGCGCCTCCATGTTGATGAAAAATTGGTCGGACTCAAACGCGGTGAAGAGGGTGAAGGGAATGCGGTATCTGGCGAACAATACGAGCAGAATTGAGAAGCAAAGCACCCCTGTGATGAAGACGTACCGCCACCTAAGGACGCGCTCCAGCACGCGACCGTAGACGGTCACCACGCTCTGGAACCAGTGGTCGGACGGACTTTTAGCGGGGTTGCCCGAAGGCTTCAGCCGTACGAACTCCGCCATGTGGGACGGAAGGACAATGAGGGCCTCCACGAGTGAGGCAAGTAGCGCAAATGAGACTACAAGCGGGATGACGGCGATAAACTTCCCCATGGTGCCAGGCACCATTAGCATGGGGATGAAGGCAGCGATGGTGGTCAGGGTCGAGGCGACCACAGGCATAAAGACCTGGTTGGTCCCAACGACCGCCGCCTTCTCGGGCTCTTCGCCCTCCTCCATGTGGCGGTAAATGTTCTCTGTAACGACAATCGCATCGTCAACAACCATGCCGAGCACGATGATGAGGCTGAAGGCCGAGAGCATGTTGATGGAAATGCCGTAGAGGTACATCATCACCAGCGCCCCACAAAATGCCACCGGGATGCCTAGGGCCGTCAGGATGGCGACACGGGTCGCCAAGAAGAGCCGCAGCACGAGGAGTACGAATATCAGCCCGATGTATCCGCTCTGCTTGAGGGTGTTGAGGCGGTTTCGGATGTAGATGGAGAAGTCGTTGTAGACCCCAAGGTGGACCCCCGGAGGGAGCCTTCGTTCGTAGCCTTGGGCCAGCTGGCGGACGGCGTTGGCGATGGCGATGGTATCGCCTTTCTTCTCTTTGCTCACCTGGAGGTTGATGGCCGGCCGGCCATTGAAGCGGCCTAGGGTGGTGGGCTCTTCAAACGTCTCCCGAACGGTGGCTACCTGGCCCACGGTCAAGATATTCCCTTCCTGCGTGGCTCTCAACACCACCTGCTCCAGCTCCTCTGCCCGAGTCACCTCGCCTACGGTCCTAACGAGATACTCGCCACGGGCAGTCTTGAGCGTTCCGCCTGGGAGGTTTAGGTTTTTCGCCTCTATGGCTCGCTCTATGTCGCCAATGGCAAGCCCGTAGCGCTCCAGCGCCGCCGGGTCCACCTCTACCCAAACCTCCCGGTCCCCAACTCCAACGACGCGGACCCGGCTTACGCCAGGGATGCGCTTAATCTCTTCCTCAACCTCGTCGGCGATGTTCTTGAGGGTGAAGGGGTTGACCTTACCGTAGATGGAGAGGACGATGACCGGGAATCGGCTCTTGAGCTCTTGGACGATGGGGTTCTCGGCCTCCCGGGGAAGCTCGTTTCGGATGTTGTCGATTGCGGTCTGGACGTCGTTGATGACCCGGCTGACGTCCTCCACTCCGCTTTGGAGCTTTAAGGTTATGAGGCTTATGCCCTCGCGGGATTCGCTCTCGATGGTGTCGATTCCGTCGACGTCGTCGATCTCGTCTTCGAGCTTGATGGTGATGAGCTTCTCCATCTCCTCGGGAGAGGCATTGGAGAAGGTGGTGGTAACGCTAATCATATCCAGGGAGAATTCAGGAAAAATCTCCCGGTTCATGGTTGTCACAGCGAGCCCAATGCCGAGGGCAAGGATTACGACGACCACGAGGTTAACGAAGACGGGGTTGTTGACCGACATGCGAGTAGTGAACATGACCTTAGTTGGTGACGGCCGGCAAGGTGATGGGGGCCCCGTCGCTCAGCAGCTCCACCCCCTCGGTGATGAGAGCGTCGCCGGGAGCAAGGCCCCTTAGGACCTGGTAGCGCTCACCGAAGAGGCGGCCCAAACGGATAGGCCGGGCACGGGCAAGCTGCTCCTCCTTGTCGGCGACGAAGAGTATTGGCCCGTCTGGCCCGCGTTGGATGAGCCGGCGGTCAACTAGGATGATCTCCTCGTATGTGCGGACCGCCACGCGGACCTTAGCGAACATTCCCGCTCGCAGAGGCAGGCCGGGCGGGTTGTCCACGATAACCTCGACGGGAAAGGTGCGGTTTGTGACCTCGCCCTCGAAGCCCACATGAGCGACCATCCCTAGCAGGGGTCGATCGGGAAATGGTGCTACCGTCACCTCGGCGGGCAAGCCGGGCCGCAGGGCGTGGATATCCTCGGTGGGGACGTTAATGAGGACCTTGACCCGTGCGATGTCGACGAGCCGAACGATGGTTTGGCCCACGGCAACATGGTCGCCTACCTCGGCGACCTTCTTGGCGATGAGGCCGGCGAATGGGGCCGTAACACGGGTGTTTGCGAGATCCTCCTTCGCCCCGGCGAGTCTGGCCTCGGCCTGGGCGATCTCTGCGGCCACGCGGCTTAAGGCGGCATCGGCCGATCGGTATTCGCTACGGAGGCGTTCATACTCGATGCGAGCTTGGGTCAGCCGCCCCCGCGCGGCGTCGTTCTCCGAGTGGGATACCACTCCCTGCTTGAATAGATTTTCGATCCGATTGGCTTCAGCCTTGACGATCCCGACGTTCTCCTCTGCGATCTTGAAGAGCACGGTGCGCTTCTCGCTTTCGCGGCGCTGCTCCTGGTAGGCGGCCCGCCGCTGGGCAAGCAGGGCTTCGGCCTCTTGGTGGGCAATCTCATAGCTCGTCGGCTTGATCTGGGCCAGCAACTGACCTTTCTCTATCGGGGCTCCCAGCTCGACTCCTTCCGGGATAGCCACGATGGGCCCTACCACCTGGGAGGCGACAGAGGCCTCGCGTATAGGCGTGACGGTCCCGAGGGCATGCATCTGGTGGGTGAACGTCTCATGCCGGACGACGACCGTCTCCACCGGAATTCGTTTCATCGGGGTCGAAGGAGCCTCAGGAGGGGTATTCTTCACCGAGATAATCCAAAGGGCGATAGCCACCGTGGCTGCCACCATGGCCACGACGGCTCCCGCGGCCACTACCCGAGCGGGGCCTCGTATGGCCCCCTTTTCGGCCAATGCGCTCACGACGTTGACTCGTCCAAGTGCCCGACGCCGGTGATCTTCCTAAGAGTCATAAGCATGGCCTCCTGCTCCCCCTCGTCGAGGGCCAGCAGCAGTTCGCGGGCCATCCGCATGTGGAGCTCTACGCTATCTTTGAACGCCACCTCGCCTTGGGGGGTTAAGGTGACCTCCACCACGCGGCGGTCGTCGGCGCGCCTCTGGCGTACGAGAAGGCCCCGGGTCACCAACTTTTCCACTATGCCGGTCATCGTCGCCGGCGCCACCCCCGCTTCCTCGGCGAGCTTGGTCATCGTCCGGCGGCCGTGGAAGCCCAACAGCCTTAGGGCGATGAGCTCTTGCCGGGAGAGCTCGGCCGAAGGGCCCATGGCGCCCTCAGCGTAGATGAAGCGCTCCACCATAACGTTTATGTAGCGGTTGAGCTCGCGGGCCTTCCGCTCCAAGGTCATTGATGTGCGCCTCCCATCGGTTTGGCGTCTAATTTTTAGAAACCGGAATACTTTAGAAAGTCAAACTATTTAGAATATAAAATACTGGTTCTCCCACGTCAAACCCACCTCCACCGTCTACCTGCCCCAAGTGACGGTGTTGCATGGCGGGCATGTCGATGGGTACCCGTACTGTGCAGTTAATAAGGGGCTCAAGCATGCCCGCGCACCTGGAAATTTTGTGATAAGACGGGTAAGGCTGGAATTATCGTGGGAGTGGGCTTATCTCGTTTAAATATGATGGTAGGTCGAGCGCAAAGGCAAGGCTAAGAAGCAGATGAACACCATCGAAAAGAGCTTTAAATGCCTAGAAAAGGAGGGAGGGAGGGGGCGTTTTTGATATGGCCACACCAATCATATCGCACCCCCTCCCCGGAGGAAGGTTTGAAGGCATACGGTAGGGAGCCTCCCGCGACCCCGTCTTAGGGGGTAGGATCCCGCAGGAGAGGGCTGACCCAATTCTGCGAGGCTCCGTTACGGATGTCGTGAGAGACCCATGAACAGTAGCCACTCCATAAATTAAGCAAAGAGCGTGCCAAAGTCCAATCGTTCGGCATCGTACCCTTTTAAAAACTCACCAATCTTTTGATTCATATAATGTTATCCTATATCCGTTTTCAGAGGGGCCGATTCCGAGGCAATTATAGATATGTACGATATGTTCAAACCTTGACACTATATGCCGCAAGGTTGGCAATTGCTGCCGTACAAATGACGCACCACAGCGGTAGAGGGAGAGACCGAGGTCGTGTAAGCCTTCAGGTGGGGTAACATTCGCTGGCGGAACGGACGTCGAGAGTAAGGGAGGTCCGGCACCCATTGGGAAGGTGCACCACCTAGACTATCGGGGATAAAAATAGTGCAAGGGCTATGATGAGCCGTCGCTTCCACTGGCTGCGGCGGTTTTAGTAGCGGCCTTGGCGAAGGTGATTTCTCCGTCGGCCAGCTCCACGGCTACTGTGTCGCCCTCGGCGAACTGGCCCTCGATGATGAGGGTGGCCAGCTCGTTCTCAATCTTCCGTTCAATGGTTCGCTTGAGGGGCCGTGCGCCGAAAATGGGATCGAACCCTTCCTTAGCAAGCCGCTCCTTAACGGCATCGGATACCTCGATCGTCAACTGCTTTTCGGAGAGTCGGTCTGCGAGCCTCCCAAGCAGGAGATCGGTTATGCGCCTGATGTGGTCTTCTGAGAGCTGGTGAAAAACTATGAGGTCGTCGATGCGGTTTAAGAACTCAGGCTTAAAAAACTTCTTCACCTCCTCCATCACGCCTCGCTTGATATCCTCGTAGCGATCTGAGAGCTCTTCGCGTCCGAACCCGATGGTTGAGACCTCGCGGGTGATGCGCTCGCTGCCGATGTTCGAGGTTCCAATTAGAATGGTGTTGCGGAAATCCACGGTCCGGCCCTCGGCGTCGGTCAGGCGCCCGTCGTCGAGAATCTGGAGCAGTACGTTGAAGATGTCGGGGTGGGCCTTCTCAATCTCGTCCAGCAGGATCACAGAGTAGGGGTTTCGACGGATCCGCTCGGTGAGCTGGCCCCCCTCGCCGTAGCCGACGTAGCCGGGAGGGCTTCCGATGAGGCGGCTTACTGTGTGGCGTTCCTGAAACTCGCTCATGTCAATGCGCACCATGCGGTTCTCATCGTCCAGGAGGAACTGGGCCAGGGCCTTGGCCAGCTCCGTCTTGCCCACTCCCGTGGGGCCGAGAAAAATAAAGGAGCCGATGGGCCGGTCGCGCTCCTTGAGCCCGGCGCGGTTGCGGCGGATGGCGTTTGAGACCGCCTTCACGGCGTCCTCTTGCCCTACGATGCGCTGGTGGATGTTCTCCTCCATCCTAATAAGCTTCTCGGCCTCCGACTCCAGCATCTTGTCCACGGGGATGCCAGTCCACGTGGCCACGACTGCGGCTATGTCTTCGTCGCCCACGCTGGCGTCCTCCATGTCGCGACTCTTCCGGCTCCCCGCGACGGCCTCATCCATCTCTTTGTCGAGCTGAACGATCCTCTGCTGGATGGTCGCCACCCGCTCGAACTCTTGGTCGCCGAAGGCGCTCCGCTGCTCTTGGAGAAGCTCTTCACGCTCCTTCTTGAGACGACGGACGGCGGGTGGTGCGTAAATAAGATCGAGGTGCTTCTTGCTGCCCGCCTCATCGATGAGGTCGACGGCTTTGTCCGGCAAAAACCTGTCTGTAATGTACCGTTCCGAGAGCTTGGCGGCGGACTTTAAGGCATCGGCTTCGAAGGAGACCTCATGATGCTCCTCGTACTTTTCCTTGAGGCCTTCGAGAATCTGGACCGTCTCTTCCACCGAAGGCTCCCGTACGAGGACCTTCTGAAATCGCCTCTCAAGGGCTTTGTCCCGCTCGATGTGACGTTTGAACTCCTCAAGCGTTGTGGCCCCGATGCACTGGAGCTGGCCACGGGCCAGGGCGCTCTTGAGCATGTTGGAGGCGTCCATACCCCCTTCAGTCGCCCCGGCCCCGACGACAGTGTGGAGCTCGTCGATGAAGAGGATTACCTCGCCGGAGGCCTGGATAATCTCGTCCTTTATGTTTTTGAGGCGCTCCTCGAACTCCCCCCGGAATTTGCTTCCGGCTACAACCTCGCTCATGTCGAGCTGAAGGAGACGTTTGTTAAGGAGGGTCTCCGGAACCTCGGCATTGGCAATCTGCTGGGCTAGACCCTCTACGATGACGGTCTTGCCCACTCCCGGCTCACCGATCAAAACGGGGTTGTTCTTCTTTCGGCGCGACAACACCTGTATGACCCGGTTGACTTCCCTCTCCCTACCGATGACGGGGTCGAGCTTTCCCTCCTCCGCGAGCCGGGTCAGGTCGGTTGTGTAGCGCTCCAGGACCTTGAATTTCGCCTCGGCCTGCCGGTCGGTGACTTGACGCCCGCTCCGGACGGCTAGGAGAGCCTCCTTGACCGGCTCGTAGGCGAGGCCCGCCTCAGCTAGAATGGACGCCGGCGCACCAACGGCCTTGTCGAACATGGCGAGGAACATTGCCCCCGTGCCGATGTAATCGTCTTGGAGCTTTTCGGTCTCGACCTTGGCCCGTCGCATTAGCGCTTCTATCTCTCCCGACATTACGGGCACTAGATCCCCATCCACTCTGATCTTGGGCTGGCGCTCTTGGGTGGCGTAGAGTCGCTCAAGGAGCTTTTTTTTCGTCCCACCGGGATCGAGGTTCATCCGCTCGAATACGCTGAGCAGGAGGCTCTCTTCCTGCTGGAGCATGCCGATGAGTACGAAATCGGGCGTGAAGGTGTTCTGGGAGATCTGGGCCATCTCCATAAGGCCAATGTTGATGGCCTCCATGACTTTCTCGGTAAAAAGGTGGGCGAAGCGCTGCATAGCATAAACCTCAGCCGGTGAAAAAGGTATTCGTAATATGAGGCAGTTGGCTTAGACTGTCAAGCAGATGGGGGTAGATGGAGCATTAGCGTAGCGTAATACCACCGTCGGCTAGAACGACTTGGCCCGTAATCCATCTGGCTTCGTCAGTGCATAGCCACGCTACTACCTGGGCCAGGTCCTCGGGAGCCCCCAGCCGGCCCATGGGAGTGACATCGGCCCAGGCCGCCACCTGATGGTAGTCGAAGGAAGCCTTTAGAGCGTCGGTCTCCACTGGCCCCCCGCTAACCGCGTTGATCCTAATGTTACGGTCGGCCCATTCGCAGGCCAGATACCGGGTGAGGCTCTCGATCGCCGCCTTGGCTACACCGAGGGCGGCGTAGTTGGGAATGACCCGCTGGGAGCCGACGCTGCTGATTGCGATTATGGTTCCTTTCCGTTCCGGGTCCATGAGCTTGGCCGCCTCCTGGGCGCCCAGAAAAAAGGCGGTGGCATTTATTGTAAACGTCCGTTCCCAGTCGGCCAGCGTTATTTCGGCAACGGGCTTGATGACGGCGTTGACGGCATTGGAGATGAAGATGTCGAGCCCGCCGAAGTGGTCCCTAACAGCGGCGAATAGGCCGATGAGCTCATCGGGCTTGCCAACGTCGGCCTGTAACACCACCGATTTACCACCTAGGGCCTTGACCTCTTCGGCCACCTCAAGGGCCCGCTTCTCTCGCTTCAGGTAGTTGATGGCCACACTGGCCCCACGGCGGGCCAGCTCCAAGGCGCAGGCCCGTCCAATACCACGGGAAGCCCCCGTCACCAGGGCGAACCGTCCTGCTAAAGGCATCCGTAAGCCCTTTCAATGCAAAGGGCGGGCACACCCCGCCGCCGCTAAACAGTAGATTTAGTATGGCCCATTTGGGGCGGTGGCGCAACCCTTATGCGCACCCACACATGGTCCTTGATTCAACCCCAAAGCCCCTCTACAATGAGGCCGAGCGAGATGCACCAGGCATATGCCCCGGCCTTCTCGAACCTCTTGCAACGAAACCGCCATGACCCTAATCCTCGAAGAGGCCATCCGCCAGCGGCTGAACAGCAGGACGAGGCGCACCCTAGAGGAGCCTCACTTTAGGCGCGCCGCTGTGCTCGTGCCTCTCTTTGAGGCCGACGGCGAAGCTCACCTGGTCTTTACCAAGCGTTCCGACACCGTCGACCATCACAAGGGCCAGGTCTCCTTCCCCGGTGGAAGCCGCGACACCACGGATGCCAGCCTACTGGGGACTGCCCTTCGGGAGACTGAGGAGGAGATCGGCCTGAAGGCCTCGGATGTAAAGGTTCTCGGGGCCCTCGACGACACCGTCACAATGTCGAACTATGTGGTCTCGCCCTTCGTGGGCCTCATTCCCCACCCCTACGACTTTACCATCAGCGACTTCGAGATTCACGAGCTATTTACAGTGTCCGTCTCTTCCCTCCTCGCCAAGGAGAACTTCCACGTGGTGACGGCCATACGACCGGGCAAGCCCCAGCCCCAGTATCTTTTTAAGGCCACCCGCCATGTCATTTGGGGCACCACGGGGAGGATCCTCTATCAGTTTCTTAACCTTTGCTTCAGGGAGCCGGGCTCGCTTTGAGGCGGCTCTGCCGAGGGTCGAACGTGAGGACCCCTTAAAGCCCATTACTCCCAGGGCCGGAAGATGGAGGGTCGCTTTCGCCTCGGGGGGATCAAGGGGGCCGAGGGGGCCGAGGGGCCAGGGCCAGTAGGTAGCTGCTCGATCGTCGGGGCCTCCTCCACAGGCGGCATCACCGCGGCTGGGTAGAACACGCCGATGGCGGTGACCACCGGCCACTCGCCTGAGACCTCGAAGAAGGAAGCCCCCCCGGCGTTGACCAGGAGCTGTGATGAGCCGCCCCCGTCGAGGGCGAGCGCATCGAGGCAGGCGAGACCTCCTTCGGCCTCTGGCATCCTCAGGATGGCTCCGAGCTCCGCCAGGGTCATGGTCGCTTCTGGTCCGGTGGTCATGGCCAGCACGAGGAGGATGCGTCCGGCCCGATCGATGCCCACGGCGCTGCGACGGGTGAAGGTCTGCTTGAGGGTCGTCTC
>JADFOP010000013.1 GCA_022562795.1 Nitrospinota bacterium | reverse complement strand
CGGCGATGTACTCCTGGATTCGCTCCACCTTATCCAGTTAAGCCCGACGGGAGACGATGGGCCGGATGAGCCCTCCCCTCGGGGGGGCATCCGGTCGGGGCTCCGGAGGGCGGCTCGCCGCCTCGGCCACCCGCTGGAGAAGCAATTCAAGGTCGGCCTGGGCCCGCTTGCCCGCAAGATGGGCGGTTGCCTCACGCGCGCCTGTCGCGAAGGCGTAGGCCTGGCCCGTGGCGTGGTCAACTCCGAGTCCGTTGTCGTAGAAGGCGAGCACCAGATCATCGGTACCCAGATCATCTTGGGACTGGCATGGGAGGCGCTCCAGGTGGCGGGCCAGCTCGTAGCCGAAATACCCCACGGCGCCGCCTAGGAATGGCAGTCGCCCGTCGCGCTCGACCCTCGGCTCGCCGCGCCAGCACTCCTCGGCCGCCGCCCATGGGTCTCCCCGACGCTCCTCACGATAGCCCCCTCGCTCCAGGACGACCCGCTCTCCTTTTGCGCGAAACACCTGGTAGGGGGCAGAGCCCATGAATGAGTATCGGCCGAGCTTGGCCGGGTCCATGGCGCTGTCGAGCCAGAATGGATACGCCCCGTCTGATACGGCTGCGAAGAGGGTCTCAGCATCCAGCGCCCCCTGAAGTGGGACGATTTGGGCTCGCAAAGCTCCTTGAGGCATAAAGCGCCCTACCAGTAAAGCTCCCTGAATTTTCTCAAAATCCCCAGGCTTACGGGGCCCGGCCGCCCTGTTCCGACGGGCTTGCCGTCGATGGTCGTGACCGGCATGATCTCGTACGAGGTGCTGGTGACGAAGACCTCCTCGGCCTCCTCCAGCGCGTCCCGGCCCCGTAGGACCTCGACGGCCCGGTAGGCTAGGTGTTTCTGGGCGATGGTGAGGGCCTCCGAGCGGGTCACCCCGTCGAGGATGCCCGCCTCCAAGGGGGGCGTGCAGAGGCTTTTACCATCGAACCAGAAGACGTTGGTGGTGGTGCCTTCGGCGATGTGGCCGTCGGTGTTGAGCATGATGGCTTCGTCGGCGCCCGCCTCGAGGGCCTCCATCTTGGACATTATATTGTTGAGGAAATTAGTCGACTTAATGATCGGGCTTAAGGCCTCGGTAGGTGTGCGGCGGACCGAGACGACGGCGGCCCGAATGCCCGCCTCGTACATGGCCTCCGGGTAGGGCTCGAAGGGCCGAGTGACGATCACCACCGTGGCCGGGCCAGCCACGAGGGCGGGGTCGAGGCCCGGACTCGAGGCTTCCCCGCGGCTTACGCCGATGCGGACCAGGGCGCTGGATAAGTCGTTGAGCTTCAGGCAGGTCTCGATGGCCTCGGCGAAGGCCGCCGGGCTTAGGGGAAGGCTCAGGCGAATCATTCGGGCCGAGCGCTCGAGCCTGCTCAGGTGCTCTTCGAGCTTGAAGACCCGCCCGCCGTACACCCGGAGGGTCTCATAGATGCCGTCGCCGTAGAGAAAGCCCCGGTCGAAGACGCTCACCCGGGCCTCCTCGGCGGGCACGTAATCGCCGTTCAAGTAGACAATCACAGCCGCCTCCCCGAATTTTCGGGAGGCAGTATAGCACAGCGGCGAAAGCGGCCCAAGACGGCTCCTCCTTGGGCATAACGGGCTTTTCGTGAGGGGCGCCGCTCGTGGTCCAACAGATTGAAACAAGGTTGTCATGGGCAACGAGGAGCGTTATAATCGCCGCAACGTTGGATGCTGCGCGGTTGAGATGTAGGGATTGAGCGTCCCGTGGGGCGTGCTGCGCGGCGCAGACGGGAGGAAGGTGCTCATGAAGCATAGATCGATTGGTATGCTGGTCGTAGCCGTGGCCGTCCTGCTCTTCGTCATTCCGGCCTCCGGTTGGGCGGGGCAGCATGGCAAGCAGGGGTTCGATAACACCCTCATAGAGAAGGCAGTGAACCCCATCGGGCTCTCCACCGAGACGAGGAAGGCCGAGCGGTTCAAGGCGGAGAACAAGGCCAATGTCTCCGACGAGTTCTTCGAGGGGATTCGCGACATCTGGATCGGCCTGCTGCACCCGGCGAAGTTCGCAATAGATGTGGGCACATTGGAGGCCAAGCCCGCTGCGGGCAAAATGGAGTTCGATAACACTCTCATAGAGAAGGCCGTGAACCCCATCGGGCTCTCCACCGAGACGAGGAAGGCAGAGCAGTTCAAGGCGGAGAACAAGGCCAATCTTTCCACCGACTTCTTCGATGGGATTCGCGACATCTGGATCGGCCTGCTACACCCAGCGAAATTCGGCTCCGACATGGCCCGGATGCCCAAGACCAAGTAGCGGGGGAGGCTCGGCGCGAGCCCAGAGTCGGGCTTGCCAGCCCCAGGCCATTTACGAGGCACACCATGGTCCGAAGCTCTTCCCGAGTGGTCGGCGGGAACCTCCCGCGCCTCGGCGGCTTCAGGTTCATATTGACCGGGCTCCTCTTCAGCCTTCTCCTCCACGGGGCGGCCTTGGGCTACTTCTTCTATCCCCTGCGCTCAACCGCCAGGGAGAAGGCCGTGGAGGCCGCCGTCCCCCTGACGGTGGCCGACCGACTTGCCGCGGCCGACAGCGCCATCCTCGATGAGGGCGCCGGGATTCTAGAGCGGGTCAAGCGAAAAAGCCAGGAGATGATCGGCATTATTAAGGAGACTCCGACGCCGCGCTGGACCATCGCCCGCATGCCCCGGATGTACGTCAGGGCCGCCGAGCGGGTGGGGATCAACCTGTCCCGCACGGCCGTCGTCCCCTCCGAGGGCCAGAACAAGATTTACTCCGTCACGATGGACCTCGTGACCACAAAGGAGCGAGTCTTCGAGGACCTCCTCACCCTGGCCCATTGGGTAGGCATGGGAACCGCCCGAAGCAAGTTTGCCACCGACGATCTTATTATCGCCATCAGTGAGAAAAAACGAGGCCAGGCGGGCCGCTTCGTGGTCTCAACCCGTGCCTGTCGCCTGCTCTCGGCCGGCAAGCTCTCCGCCGAGGCCTTCATCGCCCGGGGCAACATCGAGGAGAGCGGCTGAGGCCCCAGCGCCAGCCACACCTATCCATGATCCGAGCATTTGGAGGAAAGACCCCCCGCATTCATCCATCGGCCTTCGTGGCAGACGACGCAGTGGTCATCGGGGACGTTGAAATCGGCCCAGAGGCCAACGTGTGGTACGGGGGCGTTCTAAGGGGCGATGTCCACTTCATTTCCATCGGCGCCCGGACGAACCTCCAAGACGGCACCATCGTACACACTGATCGGGGCTCCAACCCTGCCATCATCGAGGAGGAGGTGAGCGTGGGCCACGGGGTAATCCTCCACGGATGCACTGTACGCCGGGGAGCGCTCATAGGCATGAGGGCAGTGCTGCTGAGCGGCTGCGAGGTGGAGGAGGGGGCGATTGTGGGCGCTGGCGCGCTGGTTCCCGAGGGGGAGACCGTTCCGCCGGGCGTGCTCGTCCTGGGTGTGCCGGCAAAAGTCCGACGAGCCGTGTCCGAGCAGGAGCGGGCTCGCTCTGGTCGCACGGTCCGAAACTATCTGGAGTACCTGCAGGCAATGAAGGACGATGGCTTTGGCCAGTCCCTGGAGCCCTTCGCTCCGTGAAAGCCCAGGACTCATCGGGCCGCCGCGTCGCCGCTGTTGATCTGGGCACCAACACGGTTCGACTCTTAGTGGGCGAGCGCTCCCCGGACGGAGGACTTACCGTCGTCCACGCCGCCCAGAAAGTCACCCGTCTGGGGGAGGGGCTCGAAGCAACGGGCCGCCTCAGTTCCAAGGCAGCCCGGCGGACCCTAGAGGTCCTGGAGGTGTTCGCCTCCGCCTGGCGGTCCCACGGGGCCGAGCGGGTGAGGATTGCCGCGACCGCGGCCGTCAGAGAGGCCGCCAACGGGGAGGCCTTTGCCCGGAAGGTCGCCGAAGCTCTAGGGGAGCCGCTGACGGTCCTAGCCGGGGAGGAGGAAGCTCGGCTTACGGTCCTCGGGATCCGACGGGGGCTCGCGGGGCTGCCCGCCGATGGGGTCCTCTTTGACATCGGGGGCGGCTCGACCGAGTTTATCGGTCTCAGGGCGGGCTTGCCTGCAAAGGTGGTGAGCCTGCCGATAGGAGTGGTGAAGGGACGGGAGGCCTTTCTCGCCCGCGACCCGGTGGAGCCGGAGGAATTGAAGGCGCTAATGGCCTACTTCACCGACGCCGTCACTTCCGTCAAGCACGTCCTGGAGGCCGGCTACGGCCTAACGCTCATCGGGACCGCCGGAACTGTGACCACCCTCGCCGCCATGGATCTGGCGCTCATGCAGTACGAGCCCAATCGGGTCAATGGCCACGTCCTGACTGAAAAGGCAGTGGCCCACCTCTTGGAGGAGCTCGGCTCGATGACCATCGAGCAGCGGCGCGAGATCCCCCTAATGGAGCCGGGCCGAGAGGACGTGATCGTGGCAGGGGCGGCCCTCGCCCGGGTCATTATGGAGGTCTTCGGCGCCCGCGAGCTCCTCGTAAGCGAGTACGGGCTGCGGGAGGGCCTCGTGCTAGATCTTCTGTCGGACTGAATGAGCGCATTTGCTCGCAGAGGGGCCTCGCCGTTCCGGCCTTGAAACACGCAGCGTTCCGGGGGCATAGATACCGTCTGTACGGGGAGAATATGTCTTGACAAGCGGTAGGGCAGCCGGTATAATGCCCGCAACTTTTTTGGGATTAACTTCCCGTAACTTATTCAAGTTATTGGGAAAACGTCGACATTGGGGACGAGAGTATGCCAGGCCTGATAATAGATCTGGCTGCTATCCCTGAAGGCGGGCAAGACCTCGCCCTCGCCATCCCGTCTACAGCCTTCAGCTTCGAGTCGTCCGACGCCCACCTCCGCGGCCCGGTTGCCCTCAAGGCCCGTATTCAACGGGTGGGAACCACCGTGGCTATACGAGGGAGGCTCGCTACGACGACGGAGGTGCCTTGTGGGCGGTGCCTGGAGCCAGCAGTCAGCTCCCTTGAGATGGACTTCGATGTGGTGGCTCTGCCGGCCGAAGAGATGTCCGATGAGGAAGACCGTGAGCTCGCTGTCAGCGAGATGGACCTCTATTATTACAACGGGGAGATGCTGGACATGGGATCAATTGTCCGAGACCACTTGCTTTCGGCCATCCCAATCCAGCCGCTTTGCCATCCTGATTGCAAAGGGTTATGCTCCTCCTGTGGGTCCAACCGTAACCTTGTCCCTTGTTCCTGTTCAGCCGAGGAGGTCGACGAGCGGTTTGCCGCCCTCAAGCAGTTGCAGGAACGAGAATAGAGTCACTGAGGATTGATCCATGGCTGTGCCCAAGCGCCGACATTCACGGGCTCGCCGCAACAAACGGCGAACCCACCAAAAGCTCACGGCTCCAACGTTGACCACTTGCCCCCAATGTAATGAGCCCAAACAACCCCACAGGGCGTGTCCCAATTGCGGGACGTACCGGGGCCGACCGGTCTTAGCCGTGGAGGAAGTCTAGTATCCGTTCGCCCCTAGGGGCGAACTGGTGAGGAACTCTTCGATGATCGCCATCGATGCCATGGGCGGCGACAATGCTCCTCGTACCATCGTTGAGGGAGCAGTGCTGGCGGCGAGGGATTTTCGTATTCCCGTCATATTGGTTGGCGACAAGGGAATTCTGGAGGAAGAGCTAGCCCAGCACGAGACTGCCGACCTACCGGTGCATATCCAGCACGCCTCCCAGGTGGTGGCTATGGACGAAGCGCCTTCCAAGGCTCTGCGTCGCAAGAAGGACTCTTCCATCCGTGTGGCCATCCAGATGGTTAAGAACGGCGAGGCCGATGCAGTCTTCACCGCTGGCAACACCGGTGCGGCCCTGGCCGCCGCCACATTGATTCTTCGGCCCTTGAAGGGAATCTTTCGGCCTGCTATCGCCGCCCTCTTCCCCTCTCTTCACGGACACTCCATTGTGCTTGATGTGGGAGCAAACGTCGAATGCAAGGCGATCCAGCTCTTCCAGTTCGGCATCATGGGGGCTGTCTATGCCAAATACATTCTGGGCAACATAAAGCCCAAGGTGGGCCTGCTCACTATCGGCGAAGAAGAGGGCAAGGGCAACGAGACCATTCTAGAGGCTTATGAGATGCTCAAGCGCTCGAGCCTCCATTTCATCGGTAACGTCGACGGCAAGGGAGTATTCAGCGGTCAGGCCGACGTTATCGTGTGCGATGGGTTTGCAGGCAACGTGGGTTTGAAGTTTTCCGAAGGTCTTGCGGATCACTATCAATCCAAGCTCGAGGAGCTGTTCAGCTCCCGTATAGCGGGTAGACTGGCTTCCGTCTTGCTCAAATCAGACCTGGAACTGCTCATGGGAACGACCGACTACGCCTCGCTGGGTGGGGCGCCCCTGCTGGGGACCAACGGCACCTGCATCATCGGCCACGGCGCTTCATCGCCCCGCGCGGTCAAGAACGCAATCTACCAGGCCCGCCGATTTGTCATTCACAACATCAGTACCCGTATTCAGGACGACATCGAGCTGAACCAGGAGATCCAAGAGGGCGCCCATGTGAAGGGCCGGATTTGGCGCTCCATCAGGGAGTCCTTCCAGCGAAAGGGGTCCCATGAGGATGAGCCAACCGGAAGCGGAGAAGACGGAGCCAAGGAGTGAGACGAGGATGAAGGGTGTAAGAATCATCGGAACGGGCTCGTACACCCCCAAGCGGGTATTGACGAACTTCGACCTGGAGAAGATGGTCGAGACGAGTGACGAGTGGATTTTCACCCGAACGGGGATTCGGGAGCGGCGCCTAGCAGACCAGGACGAGGCGACCAGCGATATGGCCTATCAGGCATCTCTGGTGGCCCTCGACGACGCGAAGGTTACCCCGGGGGAGCTAGACCTACTGGTGGTAGCTACCGTGACCCCGGATACCCCTTTTCCTGCGACAGCATGCCACCTCCAGCGCCATCTAGGCGCATGGCAGGCGGCGGCGTTCGACCTCTCGGCAGCCTGCTCGGGTTTTATCTACGGCCTGTCGGTTGCCGAGCAATACCTTCTGACGGGCCGCTACCGGACCATCCTCGTGGTGGGCGCGGAGGTCTTGAGTCGTATCATCGACTGGAAGGACCGTAACACGTGCGTCCTTTTCGCCGATGGGGCGGGTGCCACGGTGCTTCGGGCCTCCGACGACCCAAGCCGGGGCATCCTCTCGACCCACCTCCACGCCGACGGCGGCATGGCCGATCACCTCATCATCCAAGGGGGCGGAAGCCGGATGCCCATGAGTGAGGAGGTTCTCCGCAACCGCCTCAACTACATCCAGATGCGGGGAAATGAGACCTTCAAGCTTGCCGTAAGGACCATGAGCAGGGCGGCCCTCGAGGTCCTCGACCACCATGGCTACAAGCCGACCGATGTGGATCTCTTCATCCCTCACCAGGCGAATAGTCGAATTATCGATGCTATCTCCAAAAGGCTCGGCATACAGCGAGAGAAGGTCTTCATCAACCTCGACCGGCTGGGCAACACCTCGGCAGCCTCAATCCCCATTGCTCTCGACGAGGCCCGGCGGTCCGGTCGGGTCAACCGGGACGACCTCGTGCTGTTAGTAGGAATGGGGGCCGGGCTGACCTGGGGCTCGACCTTAATCAGATGGTAGGCGAAGGAGCGGGACGGATGCGCGTGGCGTGGCTATTCCCCGGGCAGGGCTCACAGTACGTGGGCATGGGACGCTCGTTGGTCGAAGCCTTTCCGACGGCTCGGGCGACTTTTGGCGAAGCCGATGAGGTCCTCGGCGACCAAATTTCGGACATCTGCTTTACGGGCCCGGAGGCAACTCTCACCGAGACCGAAAACACACAGCCCGCAATCCTCACCCTCAGCGTTGCGGTGGCCCGCATTTTGGAGGAGGCCGGCCTGCCACCACCCATCATCGCCGCCGGCCATAGCTTGGGTGAGTATTCGGCCCTCGTGGTGGCCGGTGTACTACGCTTTGCTGATGCCTTACGGCTGGTCCGGTGGAGGGGAGCGGCGATGAATGCCGCCGTGCCCTCGGGCCGTGGAGCCATGGCGGCCATAATCGGGCTCGATCAAAAGACCATCCAGTCTCTGTGTCGACAGTTGGACGACGGGGGTGAGCGCGTGCTCCAGCCGGCCAACCTAAACGCCACCGACCAAGTGGTCGTGGCCGGCCATCGAACGTCTGTGGAAGCGTTGGTGGAGGCCGCCGAGGCGGCTGGCGCCAGAAGGGCCATCATGTTGCCCGTCAGTGGGCCGTTTCACTGCCGGCTCATGGAGCCCGCGGGTGCTGAGCTCGGTAAGGCCCTTGAGCCCTTGGAGCTAGAGCCTTTCCGATTTCCCGTGATTGCAAATGTTACCGCCGAGCCGGTGACAGGCTTGGAGCGGGTCAAAGAGCTCCTCGTGCGCCAGGTCGTCTCCCCCGTCCAGTGGGTGGCGACCATGGATGCTCTCGTAAGGTCTGGCATCAAGGCAACCATAGAAGTGGGCCCAGGCCGGGTTTTGAGCGCTCTGCTCCGGCGCCACTCTCAGGACACAACCACCTACAACGTCGAAGATCCGGCAAGCTTCGAAAAAACGCTGGCGGCTCTGACGGCTTAGAGGGGGAGGCGGGTGGTACTATCGGGTAAGGTTGCGCTGGTTACGGGAGCGGCCCGAGGGATTGGCGAGGCCATCTCAAGGGTCCTTGCGGGAGCTGGGGCCGCATGCTGTGTGGCCGATGTGGATGAGGTAGGGGCCAAGACGGTCGTAAAGGATATTGCCGACGAGGGGGGCCGAGCCGTGGCGGTGGCCTGCGACGTCACCGACCCCGACCAGGTCGGGACTATGGTGGGCCGTTGTGTGGCCGAACTCGGTCGGCTCGATATACTAGTCAACAATGCGGGCATCACTCGCGATGCCCTGGGCATTCGGCTCAAGCCAGCCGACTGGGATATCGTCATGGGCGTCAACCTCACCGGGACCTGGCTCTGCTCCCAGGCGGCCCTCAAGGTCATGCTCAAGCAGCGGGCCGGCAGGATAATCAACATAAGCTCCGTTGTAGGTGTTATGGGCAACGTAGGCCAGGCAAATTACGCCGCCAGCAAGGCTGGCGTCATCGGTCTGACGAAGGCCCTTGCGCGGGAGGGGGCCCTCCGGGAGGTCACGGTCAATGCAATCGCTCCAGGTTTTATCGACACAGCCATGACGCAGGCGCTCCCGGAAAAGATTAGAGAAGAGCTCCTGAGCCATATTCCTCTGGGACGCCTAGGTAGCCCCGAGGATGTGGCCCACGCTGTGCTATTTCTTGCAGGTGACGGGGCGTGTTATATTACGGGACAAGTGATTCATATCAATGGGGGCATGTTAATGCCGTAATATGCGCCCCCGGGGCTGACCAGCCCGCTCCGACGGGACGTAGAAGGAGGAACCCCGACCATGTCGCTGGATCAACGCGTGAAAGAGATTATTGTGGAGCAGTTGGGTGTAGAAGAGGATGAAGTGACTCCCAAGGCATCCTTTATTGATGATTTGGGTGCGGACAGCTTAGACACGGTGGAGCTGATCATGGCCTTCGAAGAGGAGTTCGACGTCGAAATCCCTGACGAGGAGGCCGAAAAAATTGTCACGGTCAAAGATGCAATTGACTATGTCAAACAACAGCAGTTGGGCTGACCCCCGAGCGGGGAGGTCAATGGAAGGAGGTGATTGCTTTGTCCCGACGAGTCGTCGTAACCGGTCTAGGGGCCATAACGCCCCTGGGTAACACCATCGAGGAGAATTGGGAGGGAGCGATCCGCGGAAAGAGCGGGCTGGGGCCAATCACCCGTTTTGATGCCGACGACCTGCCCGTACGCATTGCCGGCGAGGTCAAGGACTTTCAGCCCGAAGACTGGGTGGACAAAAAAGAGATCAAGAAGATGGACCTCTTTATCCACTACTCACTCGCGGCAAGCTATCGCGCCCTCGAGGACGCAAAGCTCCAGATCACAGAAGAGAACTCCGAGCGGGCCGGTGTCATCATAGGATCAGGAATGGGTGGACTGATGGCCATAGAGCACTTCCACAAGATGTTGCTCGAAAAGGGGCACAGGAGGGTCAGTCCCTTCTTTATCCCAATGATTATCTGTAATCTGGCCAGCGGTCAGGTCTCCATGCGGTTTAATATGAAGGGCCCCAACAGCTGTGTGGTCACGGCCTGCGCCACCGGCGGCCACGCAATCGGAGATGCCTACAAGATTATCCAACGGGGTGACGCCGATATCATGCTGGCCGGCGGGACCGAGGGCACCATCACCCCGTTGGCGGTAGTCGGCTTCACCAACATGCGGGCCCTTTCGACCCGCAACGACGATCCTGTCGGCGCGAGCCGACCCTTCGACTCCGACCGCGACGGTTTCGTCATGGGGGAGGGCGCGGGAGTTCTGGTCCTGGAGAGCCTCGAGGGGGCCAGGGCCCGCGGGGCGGAGATCCACGCCGAAATTGTGGGCTACGGCATGACAGCAGATGCCCACCACATCACAATGCCCGATCCCAACGGAACCCAGGTGGCCCGGTGCATAAAACTGGCGGTTGATGAGGCCGGCTGGGACCCCACGGAGGTCGACTACATCAACGCCCACGGCACCTCCACCCCCTTCAACGATAAGCTCGAAACCCTAGCCATCAAGCAGGTCTTTGGCGAGCATGCCTACAATCTGGCCATTAGCTCGAACAAGTCCATGACCGGACACCTCATGGGCGCCGCCGGCGGTGTTGAGGCCATCTTCTCCATCTTGACCATGAAGCACGGCATTATCCCGCCCACCATCAACTACGAGACCCCCGACCCGGAATGTGACCTCGACTACGTCCCCAACGAGGCGCGCAAGGCGACCGTCCGCAAGGTCCTGTCCAACTCTTTCGGCTTCGGGGGGACGAACGTCACGCTGGCATTTCTGAAGATGTAGGGCTGATCAGGGAGGCAGCATGCCTCGCCCACCTCTGGCCTCCCTGGAGGAACGAATCGGCTATAACTTTGCCGACAAGGACCTCCTGGAGCAGGCCCTGACCCACACCTCCTTCGCCCACGAGCAGCCCGAGCCCACATCGCACAACGAGCGGCTCGAATTCCTCGGCGACGCGGTCATCGACCTCGTCATCTCGGAGCACTTCGTCCAAACGCTTCCCAACGCCCCTGAGGGAGTGCTCTCCAAGCGACGATCCCACTTAGTCAACGAGGCGGCCCTGGCCAACCGGGCCCGACTCCTCGGCCTGGGAGACCACCTGCGGCTCGGCCGCGGGGAGGAGCTTACAGGAGGTAGGGACAAACCCTCGCTCCTAGCCGGCGCTTACGAGGCTCTGGCGGCGGCCCTCTACCTGGAGGCGGGATACGACAGGACTCGGTCCATTCTGTTGGACCTTTTCGCAGATGTCCTAGAGGATGTGGCTTCGGCGGTACCTACGACCGACTTCAAAAGCCTCCTCCAGGAGTGGTGTCAGGAGACGAGTCAGGGCCTGCCGAACTATACAGTTGTCGCTCAACGGGGCCCCGACCACCAAAAGACTTTTGAGATCGAGGTGTTTGATTCCAAGGGATTATTAGGCCGAGGCACCGGAAAGAGCAAAAAGGATGCCGAACAGGCCGCCGCCCGACAGGCACTGAAGCGGCTAGAAAGTACGAGACCCAATATATAGCTTCCGCGAGACCTTAAGCCCCAACATTTGCTATAGTCCCACAGGCCATGTACGGTGGCCACCTATCACCGAACACTCTTTAAAAAACAATGGTGTTCATGTAATGAACACTTAAATGGGGGGGCTTTCTCCCTTCCTCCTTAGGAGGGAGTATGGCGGGCCCTTATGAATCTACGGCTGCGTTGGAGGGCCGGAGGGAGTAGTCATCTGGACCAAAGCCTCAGGGTTGATGGTCATCTCGAGCATAGTCTCATTGTCCGAGGTGACCTCCACGCGGACCGTCCCGTCGGCCTGGCGCGTGCCGTAGGCCTCGATGGTCTTCTCATCAAGGGCGCCCTTGACGGTTACCCCGTCGTCGGTCTGCTCGACCTCCACTTCCAAGTGATGTCCTCCCATATTGGCCTTGAGGGAAAGGACAGTGCTGGAGGCCTCGTGCGGCGTGGGAGGTGTTTTCTCCTCGGTTGCTGCCACCGTACCACCCCCAAGGGCGGCCACGACAAGGAGCAGACCAGCAATAGTGACTCTACGCGTCATGGTTTTTTTCTCCTTCTCGGGGGCAAGAAGTGCCCAATTTATATTATTAGACCCAACGGCAACGGCCAGGGGACAATAAGTAAGGCCATTATGCAGCCAGCCACCAGGTCGTACTGCCAGCTCATCCGGGGGTAAGGCCACAGCAGAAGGCCTCGGAGCATTCTCCTCCAGCCCGACGGTAGGGGTTGCTGTGGCCCCAACGCGTGGCGCGTGTAGAGCAGCCGCTGGATTACAGTCAAGTGGGTCAACGGGACGAGGACCCAGAGTGCCCTGTCGAGGTGGCCGATCAAGGCGCCCACGATTATCGCCACCAGCCGCTCGGGCCGTTCCGTAAATCCCACGTCGCACCTCTCGATGTGACGCTCGGCGCGAGCACGCACGTAGCTCGTCAGGACCGCCCCGACGGTGACCGCGAGGGCAAGCCCGAACCTGTCGGCCCGAAGTGCCCGCAGGCCCCCGATCGCTATGCCGAAGAATATGAAGAAGTCACTATAGCGGTCTAGGGTCGAATCGTAAATGGCCCCAAAGGTGGTGAGCTTGCCCTTGGCCCGGGCCAGGGCCCCGGCGAGGACATCGCACGTCCCGGCACCGAGGAGCACCGCGCCCGCCCAGCCCTCGGCGAGCTGGGCGAAGAGGAAGCCCGCCGCGGCCGATAGGGCCACGCCAAGGAGTGTTATCTGGTTAGGCTGGATGCGGGTGAGGGACAGGCGAAGGGCCAGACGGTCCCGAAGCGCTCCAAGGAGCCGCCCCACGTATGCGCCAGGCGAATCCATGGGCCGCTACGCCTCAGTATTCCCCAAGGTCATGAGCAACAGATTCCACCCGAGGAGGATTGATCGACGATTCGGCAATGAGGGCCTGAAGGCGCTTCATGGACAGGGCGGCTGTCAGCCCATCGGAGGCCACGTGGAGGCGAGATCCGCCGCGGCGGCTCTCCGATTTAAAAATACACAAACTGTTAAGCCAGGCGCCCCAGTTGCCAACCTTGCTCCAAATAAAAGTATATCCGGCAGTCTAGAGGAAATCAATCCTTTAAGTCTCGGCGAGCCAGTGGGGCGTTTGATTAAGGGAACCGCCCCAGAGGCTTGACGACCGTAACAGGGGACCCACACAACATCTTGACGCCGAGCGGAGAATCGGCACAAAGTATTGTATTTTTTCCTTTACAAGGATTCCGTCGAGTGGTAGGATATCTGATAAGCGCGCCTGCCGGTTCGGATGGAGAAAGTGATGTACCTCAAATCCATCGAGCTGGTCGGCTTTAAGTCATTCGTCGAGCCCACCCTCCTCACCTTCGAGCCGGGTATCACCGTCATTGTCGGCCCCAACGGTTGCGGAAAGAGCAACATCTCCGATGCTATTCGCTGGGTGTTAGGCGAGCAGAGCGCCAAGCTCCTGCGGGGCCGCCGTATGGAAGACCTCATATTCAACGGCTCGGCCACCCGGGCGCCGATCGGAATGGCCGAGGTTTCTCTGGTTCTCGAGGATGCGGCCTCAACCCTCGGTGATTCCCCCTACGCGGCCTTTGACGAGGTGAAGGTCTCCCGCCGTCTCTACCGTGATGGGACCAGCGAGTACCGACTCAACGGGTCCCCCTGCCGTCTCAAGGACATTGTGGAGCTATTTCTCGAATCGGGTCTGGCCACCAACGCCTTCGCCGTCATCGAGCAGGACCGGGTGGCCTCCATCGTAAGCGCCAAACCCGAAGACCGCAGACTCCTCATCGAGCAGGCCGCAGGCGTGATGAAGTACAAGCACAAGCGGGCTATCGCTCAACGCAGGCTCGATGCGGCCAGCGACAACCTGGAGCGCGTGGGCGACCTCGTAGAGGAGCTGCGTCGTCAGGTGGAGCGGCCCCGGCGGCAAGCCCAGAGGGCCCGCCGCTATAAGGACCTGAGCCGTGAGCTGCGGGGCGTGGAGCTCACCATCCTGGCCGGAGAATTCTTCGCCGCCCAGGCCCGTACCGAATCCTTAGCCGGCGAGGCCGAACGACGCCGGGCCGAGCTGGAAGGTCACGCCGCGGATGTTGCCGCGCGAGAGGGGGACCTGGAGGGCCTCCGTCTCGACGGGGTGACCAAGGAGAGGGCCGTTGCGGCCCGCCGCCAGGAGCTCCTGGAGTGTGAGGGTGCCATCGATCGGGCCGAACACCGAGTGGGCATCCTGCGGGACGAGAGGGAAAAGCTCTCCAAGGAGGGGGAAGCTACCGACAAGGAACTCGAGCGCCTCCGGGGCGCGGTCACGCAGGAGGCGGAACGCATGAGATCTCTGGAGGGGCGTGGTCGAGAGCTCGAGGAGTCCTACGAGGCGGCTTGGGCTCTTCACGAATCACGTGATGCGGAGGCGGCCGCGGCCTCTGAGCTGCTCCAGGAGGCCCAGGCGGCTCAAGAGCCAGCAAAAGCGATATTCCTGGAGCAGATGCGGGCCGAAAGCTCTCTCTCCAACGAGGCCACCGCCCTAGAGGCACGGCGCAAGGCCCTCGAAGTGCGCCGGGAGCAGCTTGAAGGAGGCTCCGAGGCCGACCGGGAGAGCGCCGAGCAAATAGAGACATCGCATCGGACCCACACGGCTGCCCGCCGGAAGACGGGTGAGGACCACGAAGAGGCCCTCCGCCAAAGGGCGACGTGCGTGAACGAAATGACCCGTACGGCTGAGGCCATCCACTCCGTCGAGGAAAAGATCTCCACTCTACGAGAAACCCTGACGGAGAGAAGATCGCTACTGAGCAGCCTAGAGGCGATTCACCGCTCTTTCGAGGGATACAGAGAGGGGGTCCGCTATCTCATGGAACGCCGCGAGGAGTCGGCTGAGCTGGCGGGCATTCGAGGTGTGGTGGCGGAGCTCATCGAATGCCCCCCGTCATACGAGGTTGCGATAGAGGCGGCCCTAGGCGAGCGGGTCCAGAGCCTCGTAGTGGAGACCCATTCCGACGCCCGGGTCGCCATCGAGCGACTCAGGGACGACTCCGCTGGCCGTAGCGCCTTTATTCCCCTCAGTCTCGAAGGAAACGGGCCTCCCAAGGCGCTGCCTCCCTCGCCGGGCCTCATCGGGCCCGCCATGGAGGTGGTTTCGTGCCGAGAGGAGTTCCGCCCTGTCATCCGACATCTGCTCGGCGGGGTCTGGCTCGTGGAGGACTTGGACACGGCCCTCGATGTGTGGCGTAACAACGGCCGCAGCGTAACCCTCGTCACCCTCGACGGCATCGTCATGGAGCCTAACGGACTGATCATTGGCGGCTCCGCCAACAGCGGACACCTGGAGTTGCTGAAGAAGCGGCGGCTTGTGCGCCAGTTGAGCGACGAGGTGGTGGACCTCCAGGAGCGGCTCGCCCCAATGGAGGAGGAGTTGGCTCGGCTCCTTCATCAGCGCCAGACCCTCGAGGGCGACCGAGAGCTCCTCAATCGACGTATCGCCGAGCTGGACAAACGGCTCGTGGAGGTTGATAAGACCCTGGAACACCTGGCCCTGGAGAGAGAGCGTATCGCTCGGTCGTTGGAAGTCGCAGCGGCCGAGGCCTCCCGCCTGGAGGTCGACCTGGAGGCCATCGATGCCGATCAGGCCAGGTTGGCTGACCTCCGCAACGAAGCCGAATCCGACAGGCTTAAGCAGGAGGGCCTCATCGCAGAGGCCGAGAAGGCTCTGGCGGAGGCCGCCTCCTCCTGGGAGGAAGCAAGGCAGGCGGTCCACGAGCAGTCCCTAACAGTCACCCGACTTCGGGGTGAGCGAGACGCCCACCGGGCAGAGCAAACCGCTGCTGTCCAACGCTCCGAGGATCTGTCGGCCCGTCTCGCTGACCTGGAGAGCCGCCGCGTGGAGGCGGCCAAACGAGAGGCTGCCGTCGGCCATTCCCTGGAAGCCCTCGAGGCCGAGCTACAAGAGCACTTCAAGAAGAGGGCCGGACTCACGGATCGTCTCCGTGCAGTTGAGGAGAAGCTCGTCTCCCACCAACGTGTGGCCTTGGCCGCGGAGGAAGCAATCGGGCGAAGCCGGGACCGCTTGGATGAAGCAAAGGACCGGATGGGCCCAATAGAGGTGGCCCAAGCGGAGGTCCGGGTGGAAATCGCACATATTGAGGAGCGGCTACGCCGGGATTGGCGGCTGGTTTCGCCGGCCCTCGTGGCCTACCACGACCCTGAAGGCCCGCCCCTTGAGGAGCGCCGCCGTAAGGCCGAAGCCCTCAGGAACCGGCTCAGAAACCTCGGCGGGGTCAACCTTGAGGCCCTGGAGGAGTTTGAGGAAGTGGAGGCTCGCCACGCCTTCCTCGCAGCCCAGAAGACAGACCTGGAGCGCTCCATCGCCGACTTAACCAAGGTAATCGAGAAAGTCGACCGCACCACCCGCCGCATGCTTCGTGAGACCTTTGAGGCGGTCAACACCCGCTTCCAGGAGGTCTTCGCCCGACTCTTCGAGGGCGGCTCAGCCATGCTCGTGCTGACTGACGATGACATCCTAGAGGCCGGCGTAGAGGTATCCGTGCAGCCGCCGGGCAAGCGGCTCGGCTCCATCACCCTACTTTCGGCCGGGGAAAGGGCTCTAACGGCCTTGGCTTTGCTCTTCGCCATGTTCCTGGTCAAGCCCGCGCCCTTTTGCCTCCTCGACGAAGTCGACGCCACACTGGACGACGCCAACATTCAGCGCTTCACCAACCTTCTGAAGGAACGCGCCGCCGAGACCCAATTCATCGTCATCACACACAACAAGCAGACCATGGTCCAAGGTGAGGTTCTCTGCGGCGTGACCATGGAGGAGGAAGGCGTAAGCAGAGTCGTCTCGCTCAACCTGGAGCAGGCTTCCGCCCACGCCCACTAAGACCGGCTTCCCGCTGGGAGTGACTTACAGACTAGGGTGAGGCAATGACCGCTTGTAAGGTGGCCCCTAAATATTTGAGGTTGATGGGCTTGGTGACGTAGTCAGCGGCCCCATCGGCCAAGGCCCGATCGATGACATCCTCGTCGCAAACGGCGGTGAGCATCATGACTCGCGCTTCGGGGTCGTTAGCTTTGAGTTCCCGAAGGGTCTCTAGGCCGTCCTTGCCCGGCATCCTGACATCGAGCAGAACCACATCGGGCCTCTGATTCTTGTATGCTATTATGGCTTCGTCGCCGTCGCGGGCCTCTACCACGCTGAAACCTTCACCGACAAGGAATCTGCGCAGCATCTTTCGGAACAACGGCTCGTCGTCAACCACCAGTATTTTTATTGGAGTCATCGGTCCTGTTCATCCATCTAGGGCGACCAAGGCCACCCATTTATTCGGACAGCAGCCCAGTCATACATCATCTTGGACAAAAAAAGAGCCGCCTCAAAAAGAGCCGGCTCGCCTATAAAAAACTATTTCGGCGGTCCCGCTTCCCTGGCGCTACGCCGAGGGCCGGTGACTTTGCGCCCTACCCTTTCGGATAGTTTGCCCTTTTCGAAATAGAGGACAGCTATTCAATTGTTCCTTCATACATAAAATCGGACCTTTCGGCCCAAGGTTTAGAAAAGAATGCATGGTGTTTAAAAATACTTCCATGGTTCATTACCAGACCGACGCTCTCCCCACCGTCAGGCCTCATCCAGGCCCAATCGGACGACGAAGGCCGCGCCCCCCTCGAGGCCGTTCTCGGCGTGGATCGAACCCCCGTGGGCCTCGACGATGCCCTGGCAGATCGAAAGCCCCAGGCCCGTCCCGATGACGTTTATCTCCATCTCGTAGGCGGCGGCGCTGGTCGGCTCTTCGACCATGGTGATCTCCGTCAAATCCTTCTCGATCGTACGAATATTGGCATTGACGACCAGGCCTGTTATGAGAAAAATCGCCAAGAGCGACCCGAAACCTAGCAGCAGCTTCCTTGCTATCGTGAGCCTCATTGTTTCTCCGCTCCCGAAATTTCCTCACCCTACATACATATCGGGAATTTCCATTTTATTTGTAGTCTTGACACGTTCGCTGGGCGCCTCCCTAAGAGCGCCACGCGGCGCACCCCGGCTCAAAATTGGCTCCTCACGGAAGATGCCTAGACCACCACTTGTGAGCGGTTGCTCGTTTAGGAAGAAGAAGGCGCGCAATCGATTTCGACTGCTCCCTGTTAGTTTATAAACAGGCCTTTAGACAGGAAACGACAGGGGCCATCCGGCAGCTAGCAGAGGCCCGGCTCAGTCCGCCTTAGGCGGATTGGTTCTTATGCTTATGCTCCTCGGCCCACTGCCTTAGCACCCGGGCCACCTCTGGGCGGGTGATCTCCTCGGGGATCAAGGAGCCGTCGGCCAACATCTCCCGAAGCCGCGTGCCGCTAAGCGTAATCCGCGACCCGTCGTCGTGGGGGCAGGTCTTCGGCGAGGCCATCGCCCCGCAAGTGGAGCAGTAAAAGGTATGCTCGAAGAAGAGTGGGGTGATGGCGAGCTCATCCCGGCCGAACTCGCTGAAGATCTGCTGGGCGTCGTAGGTCCCGTAATAGTCGCCGACCCCGGCGTGGTCGCGGCCGACGATGAAGTGGGTGCAGCCGTAGTTCTTGCGGACGAGGGCGTGGAAGATGGCCTCGCGCGGGCCAGCGTACCGCATGGCGCCCGGAAATGCGGTCATGATGGCGCGCTCCTTGGGGTAGTAGTTCTCAAGGAGCACCCGGTAGCACTCGAGGCGGACCAAGCTCGGCACATCGTCGAGCTTCGTCCTGCCCACCAGAGGGTGGATGAGGAGCCCGTCCATCAGCTCCAGGGCGCATTTTTGGATGTATTCGTGGGCGCGGTGGATGGGGTTTCGGGTCTGGAAGGCGACTACCGTGCGCCAGTTGCGCTCGGTGAACTGGCTGCGCAGTTCTCGGGGCTCGGCATTGTAAGGCTCGAAGCCCTTTAGAGAGGAGCGGCGCACCAGGCTCACCTTGCCAGCCAGCAGCACCTCCCCCCGCTGGTAGAGGTAGTGGACTCCAGGGTGGGCGGCCTCCTCCGTCCGGTAGACGAGGCCGGCCTCAACCTTCTTGTCGTACGGGTAGGCCTCCTCGAGGTGGAGCAGGGCCAGCAGGCGTCCGTGGGGGTTAACCAGGGCGACGTCTTGGCCAGGCCGAAGCCCCTCTGCTTCGTATTTGTCGACCGCCAGCGTGATTGGCAGGCTCCATGGCAGGCCGTTGGAAAGCCGCATATCCTTTATTACGCCCTGGTAGTCCTGGCGGCCCATGAAACCCTCCAAGGGGCTGAAGGCCCCCGTGGCGATTAGCTCAAGATCGGAGATGGCACGGGCGTTGAGGGCGACCTGCGGCAGGTCGGCGGCGCGCTCTTCGGCGGCGGCGCCTTCGTCCGCCTCGAGAACCAGGTTGATCAGCTTTCCTCCGTGGGGGGCGATGAGTCCATGCATCGACGCTGCTCCTTCGGTAGACGGTGGCTCAGCCGGCCAGGGCCGACTTCGCCTGCTTCAGGGTTGAACGCGAGGCGGCTTGGGGTGAAGCGTCCACGGGAAATTCCCGGGCGCCGCCTTCTCTAAACCACTGTAGGCGGTCGGAAAAACGGACGACCTCCCCCACAACAATGACAGCAGGCGGAAGAAGGTCTGCCCGGCGAGCCTCCTCTGCGATAGCCTCAAGCGGAGCGGAGACAACCTGTTGTCGGGCGGTAGTCGCCATACTGATGACGGCCACGGGGGTGTCGGGGGATCTACCCTTGCTTAGCAGGGCCTTGACTATGGCCGGGAGGTTGGCCAGGCCCATGAGGTAGACGAGGGTGTCGGCTTCTGGAACTGCGATGGGGATAGTCTCCTCGGCGCAGGCCGGATGAGCCGTCGCGACGGCGAAAGAGGATGCGCAGTCCCTGTGTGTGAGAGGGATGCCGGCGTAGGCCGGAGCTGCCGCAGCCGCCGACACTCCCGGGACCACCTCGAAGGCAATTCCCTCGTTTTGCAGAAAGTCGGCCTCTTCGCCCCCCCGTCCAAATATGAAGGGGTCTCCCCCCTTGAGCCGCACCACAACCTCGTGTTTACCCGCTTGCTCTTTAAGCAGCTCGTTGATGGCATCTTGGCTCACTGCGTGTCGGCCAGGCA
This sequence comes from Nitrospinota bacterium, assembly GCA_022562795.1. Classification (GTDB taxonomy): domain Bacteria; phylum JADFOP01; class JADFOP01; order JADFOP01; family JADFOP01; genus JADFOP01. Next base: position 27,472 of record JADFOP010000013.1, on the reverse strand, counting down.
CTTTGCCAACGGGGAGAAGGCACGCCCAAGGAGGGGGGAGCTCGAGGAGCGTGGCGTCGATGAGGCGATCGTAGACGACCGCCCCCGCCCGCCGGAGGACATCTCTGCCCTTGAGGGTGAGGAGCCCCGGATCGCCAGGGCCTGCGCCAACGAGGTAGACAGTCCCCGTCTGGCCCGGCGTCGGCCGGGTGTACGGATCGGCCCCTGGATTCGCCCGGCCCGGCTCAATGAATGAGAGCTTCTCGGCGCGTTCGATGGTGTCCGCGACTCGTACGAGGTCGCCAGAGCGGAAGGCCTCCAGGAGCCGCTGGTCGACGGCCCGCCTGAGGGCGCGCACCGCATCGGGGCTCGTTTCGCGCTGGAGCATCACCCTCCCCTTCCAGGTCCGGTAGCGGCGCAGAATGGCGGCCGCTGTTTGTCCGAAGAGACGGCCAACCTCGGTTGCCACTGCCGCCGCCAACCTCGGCATCAGACCCCCCGTAGCGACGGCCACCGACAAGGAGCCCTCCCGGTAGAGCGCCGGAACAGTGAAGTCGCCCCGCTCGGGCCGAATGGCATCGTTGACCAGAATGGCTCTACCTTCGCCGAGGCGGTCGTGGAGCACCTGCTCATGGGCGGCGTCATCATCGGTGGCCAAGATGACGAAGCCGTGGCCAGCAAGGTCACCTCTCTGGTACGGCCTGGCCACGTACGTCAGCTCGCCGCGAGCATGGAGCCCCTTGATTTCCCTCGTGGCCTTCGGGCTGACCACCGTGACGCGAGCCCCGCTTTCAATGAGACGCCGGACCCGCCGTGTGGCAACCCGGCCGCCGCCAACGACCAGGCACGCCTTGCCGCGCAGGTCGAGAAAGATTGGGTAGGCGTGTTGGATTTCGTCCATTGGACTCCTCCGCTCCTATGGCGAGTTCGGCTCCGAGGAGGGACGCTCATCCTGAGGCCGGCGGACGACGTCTCCGTCGACGATCCAGATGCCGCACTCCTGCTTGTCCTGACCGCTCCACCTCCCGGCCCTGACATCTTCGCCGGGCTCGACGGGCCGCGTGCAGGGCCAGCAGCCCACACTCTTGAAGCCTCGGTCGTAGAGAGGATTGTATGGAACTTCGTTTTCCCGAACGTAGCGTTCGACCTCCTCCAGGCTCAATTGGGCTAGCGGGTTGACCCGCACCGGGTGAGTCTCCAGCTCGATGATGGCAAGCTCGCTTCGGGTCTCCGACTGGTGCCGGCTTCTGGCGCTGATAACGGCGTCGGGTTTAAGCTCCGCAAGAGCCCGCTGGAAGGTCTCGACCTTTCGCTCGGCGCAGCACAGCTCGGGGGTCTCGGGGGAAGGCACTAGGGCGGAAGGGTTCTCGTCTACTTCAGGGGGGGGTGGAACTCGGTACTCGATGAGGTTGAGCCCGTAGCGCTCAACAACGCGGTGCTTCGTCTCCAGGGTCTCTGGGAAGTGGAATCCGGTGTCGATAAATAGTATGGGCATGCTCGGCTCAAAAGCGTTGGTCATGTGGATGAGGGCCACTCCGTTGAGCCCGAAGGCCGTCGTCATGATAACGCGTGAGCTGAAATGCTCAAGGGTCCAGGCGAGCACCTCTGCAGGCGATATATCCTCGCCCCGCCTAAGTGCCCCAGGAAGGCTTATCCCGCCCCTGGTAGGGTTCATGACCCAACCTCGCGTTGTGCAGCCTTTGCACGGTTGGCCAAGCGGCCGGCCGCCGCAAGCTGACGATGGAGCGCCTCTTCTTCAGCGTCGTTGAGTATCCGGCCATCCTCCGGCAATAAACCTAAAAGCTCCATGGCCCTTAGCAGCTTCGCCACGCTTAGCTCAACCTTCTCCCGGTCGGTCCTAAGAATCACCTCAGGGCTCAGCGGCTCCTCGTATGGGTCGGAAACACCCGTGAACTGGGGAATCTCTCCCTTCAGGGCTCGCTCGTAGAGCCCCTTCACATCCCGCTCCATACAGACCTCCAGGGGGGCGTCTACGAAGACTTCTATGAATGCCTCTCCGATACGCTCCCTGACGGCGTCGCGGGTCGAGCGATATGGTGATATGGCGGCCGCAATGGCGACGACCCCGTTTCTCGACAACAGGTCGCAGACGAAGCCGATCCTAAGAATGTTCGTGTCCCGGTCTTCCTTAGAGAAACCGAGCCCTTTGCTCAGATTGGTCCTGACAACGTCACCGTCGAGGATCTCTACCTTTGTCGTCCCTCGCTTGTGTAGGGCGTCTTTGAGAGAATCGGCGATAGTCGTTTTCCCAGAACCCGATAGGCCTGTAAACCAGATGGTGCAACCCTGCTCTGTCACGTCGTCTCTCTCCCTTCGCTAGATTATCCAGTCTCCTTGACCTTCCGGCCCCTATAGGAACTTCAGGCTGCTTACGAGAAGCACCGAGCCGAGAATCCGCTCCATGGTGTGCTGCGGCACCTGGAGGCTCAGGTGGCTGCCAAGAACCACGCCGGGGACGGCCCCGACGAGGACCGTCGTGGCAAGGGTCCAATCCACATGTCCGCCGATCCCGTACATAGTTGCGACCACAGCGGTAAGAACCAACCCGTGGACGATATCCGTCCCGACCACTTTAGAGACGGGCAGTCGGTAGAAGAAGATGAGAAACGGAACAAGCAAGGTTCCGGTACCCACGGAGGTCAAGGTCACGAGGGCCCCAACGACGAAGGCGACCATCACCGTCGAGGTCCTCACCACCTCAGGCTTGCGGGCCGCTCGCGTACCGCTCCGCTCCCAAAGCGGCCGGGTCCAAAGCGAGAGCGCGGCCAGCAGGAGGGTGAACCCTATGGCCGTCTTCACCAGCGAGCCGACAGCCACCACTCCGGTGTAGAGGACGCCCCAGAGGAGGCCCGCTCCGGCGAGGGCGCCTGGAAGGCTGCCTGCCAACAGCGTGAGCGTCGTTCTTCCGTCCACATTTCCCAAGCGGCCGTGGGCCACCGACCCAAACAGCTTCGTAACGGCCGCGATGACAAGCCCCGTGCCGACGGCCGTGAGCGGGTCACGCCCAAGCAGCACGATGAGTGCGGGGGTGAGAAGGCTACCGCCGCCCATCCCTGTCAGGCCTATCAGGACGCCGACGACGAGGCCGATCAAGATCGTCGGGCCACTTAGTCCGGACATCAAATGGATAATTGCGTCCACTCTTCTCTGCGCTCCAAAATCTCGCTTGCCGCTGTCGATATCCGCTTAGACATGGGGGCCTCGGCGAAAATCACCCGGTAAGCAGCCACCCCTTCCCCCTATTTCTACAATATATATACGTCGTGCGACGACTGGATGGCCAACCACCATTTAATCTTTACTCATAAAGTCTGATTTGTCAAGAATAAAGTTGACTAATTTGTTCAAGATTATTTTTTCCGTGTGGCTTTGCCTTCTGGTCTGTCCCCCCATTGAGCTGTAAGCAACTATTAATTATTGTGCTCCTTCGATTCTGATTTGGCCACTATCTAAATGTTGTTCGAATCGGGTAGGTCTCCTCCGCCGAAGAGATTCCCGGTGAACTGTGTCGGCTATTAGGTCGTTGAGTACCCCAACCTCGGCCCTGTGGTTTACAATTTTCGGATGAAAAGAGACCCCTCTAGGGTCTCCTAGGTCATGATATGCTCCCTTATCCCAAATCTCTCCGCATGAGTTCCTGAAGGGTTGTATCGGTGCAGGAGCGTGTCGGCTCTGAGCCCTCGATGAAGGCCTCCCGCACCTTTGGCCCACAGCCCTCTCGGCTTAATAGGCCCGTGCGGCGGTCCACCTTGAGAAAACGGACCCCTGGCGGCACTTTGAATTCTTCCTCCGGCAACCCCTTCATGGCCTGCTGCATGAACTGCACCCAGATGGGCCCGGCCGCGCGGGCCCCCGTTGCACCTTCTCCGAGTGGGCGGTTGTCGTCACGTCCAACCCAGACGCCGACGACCAACTGAGGCGTGTAGCCGATGAACCAGGCATCCTGGAAGTCGTTGGTCGTGCCCGTCTTGGCGGCGACCGGCCGTCCCAGGCTTCTGGCAACACGCCCAGTGCCGTGTTTGACCACCCCCTGCAGGAGGTAAGTCACGAGGTAGGCCGTCTCTGCCCTCAGGACGTCCCGAGGCGATGGAACGTGCTCGTCCACGACGGCCCCCGTCCCATCGGTGACGACTTGAACGGCGTAAGGCTCGACCCGTATGCCTCCGCTGGCAAAGACGCCGTAGGCATTGGTGACCTCCATCGGGGAGACCTCGAATGCCCCTAATGCCAGGGAGAGATAAGGCCTGAGAGAGGGGTTGATGCCGAGCCGTTCGGCGTACTCGACGGCCGAGGAAGGGCCTATTTTACTGAGCAGCCGGACGGTGGCCACGTTGATGGAATGCTCCAGGGCCGTGCGCACCGTGACCCAGCCGCGGAAGGTCTTCTCGAAGTTGGTAGGCTTCCAGGGCTCGCCCGTGGAGGGGTCGTCGTATACCACGGGAGCGTCGGCCAGCCGGTCGGCAGCCGTATAGCCGTTGTCGAGGGCCGCGGCGTAGATGAAGGGCTTGAATGCGCTTCCCGGCTGGCGGCGGGCCTGGGTAGCACGGTTGAACTGGCTGGCAGCGAAGTCCACCCCGCCCACCATGGCGCGGATGGCGCCGGTTGAGACGTCCAAGGCGACTAGGGCCCCCTGCACGCGGGGAGCCTGGTCCAACGCCAGAGTGTAGCGAAGCGGGCTGCCGGCCGACCCAACGGTAACGAGCCGGCCCTGGACGAGCTCACCGATGTTGAAGACCTTCGACGGGTCGTTGATTTTCGCCCATTCCATTGTGTGAACCGGGATGAAGCCGCCCTCGTTTCCCACGCCAACGACGAGGCCGTTGGGCCGCACCTCCAGGACCAGGACGGTCAGGAGCTGACCGAGGGCCGGCGGGCCATCGAGCTCCGTAAGAGGGGTGTCGAGATCGAGCGGCTCCCAGCCGGCCCGCTTCTCGACTGCCTTCGCACCTCGGACCAGGGCTTCTTCGGCGGCCCGCTGGAGCTCGAGGTCCAGGGTAGTGGAGATGTGCAGGCCCCCGTGGTAGAGGGCCTGAGCGCCATGGGTCTCCTCGATAATCCTGCGCACGTGCTCGACAAAGTAGGGAGCGTGGCGCTCCTCAACTTTCTGGGCAAGCCGCAGGGGCTCTCGGGCGGCTCTCTCTTGCTCCTCAGGGATGATGAAGCCCATCTTTGCCATCCGGCCGAGCACGTGGGCTCGACGCCTGAGGGCTTCGTCGGGGTGGCCCAACGGCGAGTAGCGGCTTGGGGCCCGGGGCAAGCCCGCGAGCAGGGCGGACTGGCTCAGGGATAGCTCCTCGACCGATCGACCGAAGTAGGTCCGGGCGGCAGACTCTACGCCGTATGCCCCGCTTCCCATATAGACCTGGTTGAGGTAAAACTCCAGAATTTGGTCCTTGCTGTACGTCCTCTCGATCTGGAGCGCCAGGATGGCTTCCTTGATCTTGCGCCGGAGGCTCCGCTCGGGCGTCAGGAAGAGGACCTTGGCCAGCTGCTGGGTGATGGTGGAGCCGCCCTCAACGATGCGGCCTGCCTTAATGTCGGCCCACAGGGCCCGGGCGATCCCCCTGGGGTCGATGCCTCTGTGATCGTAGAAGCGGGCATCCTCAGTGGCGATGACGGCCTGAATGAGGGTCTTGGGGACGCTTCCCAAGGGAACGAGGATGCGCTTCTCAAGATAGAAGGTGGCGATTAGCCGCTCGTCCTTGTCGTAGAGTCGGCTTACGGTCTGGGGCCGGTAGTCCTCGAGGGACTTGACCTCGGGGAGGTCCTGCAGGTAGCTCAAGAGCGCGCCTGCCCCTCCTCCCATTACCAGGGAGATTGCCAGCAGCGTCACCTTTACGATGCGGGGTCGCGGAAGCACGAGTGCTCCTATCCAATTGGTTGGAAATCAAGGTCTTCTGAGGCAAGAATACCAGAGAGCGAGTCGGGGTGGAAGGGAAAAGACCGTTGACAACTGTTTGAGCCCGCCCTTATAATCTCGGTCATCACCAGAGGAACGTTGGAATGTTGCCCGAATGGAAAGTCCTCGTACTCAATAGCTCTTACGAGCCGTTGCAGTTTTGCGCCACCCGGCGGGCCATCGTCATGGTCCTCAAGGGACGGGCCCAGAAGGTTGAGGTTGACGGCTACCTGGTTCGCTCGCCCTCCTTGACGATGAGGCTGCCCGCCGTCATCCGCCTCATGCGTTACGTTAGAAGGCCGTACCGGCCGGGCGTGGCCTTCAGCAAGAAGAACGTCTTCAAGCGCGACCAGTACACCTGCCAGTACTGCGGCGGCGGCGGCACACTCACCCTCGACCACGTCATTCCCCGCTCCCGGGGCGGGGCGACCGACTGGGAGAACGTCGTCATCGCATGCCGGAGCTGCAACGCCAAGAAGGGCGACCGCCCTCTCCATGAGACCTCCTTGTCGCTGCTACGCCCGCCCGTTCGTCCTAGCGACCTCTCCTTTGCCCGCACCGCCCAAGGTGCCCCGGCCTCGGTGCAGGCCGCCTGGGCCAAGTACCTCGTCTACGCTTCCAAAGGCTGACCGGGCGCGAGCCCTGGCCGCGGACCTCGCGAAGGATGCCTCCGGACCGACGCCTGGCCGCACAGGGCCCCTCGCGGAGTGAGCCGGGGGAGGAGACGGCCCATGTCGACGAATAAGCTGCTGTTGGCCGCAGCAAGCGGTGGTATGCTGACGGCGGCATTTCCCTCCTCGAACCTTTGGGTGGTGGCCTGGGTTGCCCTGGTCCCGTTGCTCTGGGCTCTTAGGCGCACGAGGCCCACCGAAGCCCTCAAGCTCGGCGCCCTTGCAGGCTTCATACACTACTCAACGGTCCTCTTCTGGGTCATGAACACAATGACCCGCTACGGCAAGCTCTCCTGGCCGGCAAGCCTTGGGGTCCTAGTGCTCCTGGCGGGCTACCTGGCCTGCTACGTGGCCCTATTCGCATGGGCGGTGGTCGTCCTCGCGGGAGGCCAGAGGGCCCTTCGTTGGCTCCTTGCCCCGCTGGCCTGGGTAGTAGCGGAGCTCGCCCGGGCCCACATCCTGAGCGGCTTCCCCTGGGCGAACCTCGGCTACTCCCAGTTCAGCGTGTTGCCCGTCATCCAGATTGCCGACATCACGGGCGTATACGGGGTGGCGTTCCTCATAGTGCTGGTCAATGCCACGATCGTGGAGCTGTTTGAGAACCTCGCCGGAAGCGGCACATTCGGGTTGGTCCGCCGGAGGCCCGCGCCCAGCAACGTAAGGCTCATCCTCTCGGCCTCCCTGGCCGTAGGCCTGGCCCTGGGCTACGGATGGTCCGTTTTGGCGCGGCCGGAGCGGACCGTCCCGCCGGGTACCCCGAAGCTTCGATTCGCCCTGCTTCAGGGCAACATCCCCCAGGACCTCAAGTGGGACGCCGCCTCCCAGCAAGAGACGGTCAACCTTTACTCGGTCCTGGTCTCGGAGGTGAGCCGAGGCCCCGCCGCGCCCCAGCTAATCGTCTGGCCGGAGACGGCCGCCCCATTCTACTTCGAGCAGGACGGAACCCTGCAGGAGAAGGTCCGCTCAGTCGTCCGCCGAACGAAGGTCTACCACCTGATGGGTGCGCCGGGGTATGAGAAGATCGACGGCCGGGAGGCTTACTACAACCGGGCCTATCTGCTCGGCCCCGAAGGAGGGACCCTGGAGCATTATGACAAAATCCACCTGGTCCCCTTCGGGGAGTACGTGCCTCTGAGCTCGGTCCTCTTCTTCGTGAGGAGGCTGGCTGAGGGTATCGGGACCTTCTATCCCGGCGAGCGCCACACTGTCTTTGAAATCCCCCAGGGCCGATTTGGGACGCTAATCTGCTTCGAGGTCATCTTTCCCAACCTGGTGAGGCGGTTCGTTAAGGGGGGAGCGCAGTTCCTGGTCAACATCACCAACGACGCATGGTTCGGCCGCTCGGCGGCGAGCGCCCAGCACCTCTCAATGGCGGTCTTTCGAGCGGTGGAGAACCGGGTCCCGCTCATTCGGGCGGCCAACACGGGAATAACGGCAGTCGTGGACCCCTTCGGGCGAGTAGTACAGGCCACGGACCTCTTCGTCCGCACCCATGTGACAGAGACCATTCCCGTCGTGGCCGAGCCGGGAGCTTTATACACCTGGATCGGCGACCTCTTCGCATACGCCTGCTTAATTGGGCTGATTCTAGTAGCCGTGGTCGGTCGTTTGAGGTCCGGCCCCGGCCGAGGCCCGATGGTCATCACCTCGGACTTGTCGCTGGACGAGTACAAGTACGAGCACGACTAGAAGGAGGATGAGTTATGCTTGATGCCCTGGCCGGAACAATCGAGGAGCTTCGCGCCAAGTTGGAGCTCTTCCGGGGGCGTCTTTGACCTGGAGGCCAAAAGGGCCCGACTGGGCGAGCTCGACAAAACCATCGCCCGGCCCGACCTCTGGGATGATCCAGAGCGGGCGCAACGCCTCTCCCGCGAGCGGGCTCACATAGGCGACCTTCTGGACTACTGGGATAGCTTGGGCCTGGAGGTGGACGAGACGGCCGAACTCATCTCCCTGGTGGACGAGGAGCCCGAGGAAGACCGGGCGCTCATCGCCCAGCTCGAGGCCACGGTCAAGCGAATAGGAAAGGCCCTGGATGACCAGGAGCTCCAGCTCACGCTATCCGAAGAGCACGACGGCCGAGACGCCCTCGTCCTCATACACTCGGGCGCCGGGGGCACCGAGAGCCAGGACTGGGCCGAGATGTTGCTTCGGATGTACGCCCGCTGGGCCGAACGAAGGGGCTTCGCCACAAGCCTCGTAGACGTCCAGGGCGGCGAGGAGGCGGGCATCAAGAGCGCAACCCTTGAGGTGTCCGGCCCATACGCGTTCGGCTACCTCCGCTCCGAGGTGGGTGTGCACCGTCTGGTGCGAATAAGCCCCTTCGACACCAACCGCCGCCGCCACACCTCCTTCGCCAGCATATTCGTCTTTCCAGACATCGACGAGGAGATCGAGGTCGAAATCGACGAGAACGACCTAAGAATCGACACCTATCGCTCGAGCGGCGCCGGCGGCCAGCACGTCAACGTCACCGACTCGGCGGTACGCATCACCCACCTTCCGACGGGCATTGTCGCCTCCTGCCAGAACGAGCGGAGCCAGCATAAGAACAAGGCCACGGCGATGAAGATTCTCAGGGCCCGCCTCCACAAGATCGAACAGGAGCGCCAGCGCGAAAAGCTCGAAGAGCTGCATAAGGACAAGAAGGATATCGCGTGGGGCAGCCAGATCCGCTCCTACGTCTTCCACCCCTACCAGATGGTCAAAGACCACCGCACGGGCGTCGAGACGGGCAACCTCGACGCCGTCATGGACGGTGAGATCGACCCCTTCATCGAAGCCTACCTCATGCAAGCGGCGGGTTAGGGGTTCTCCTCAGAGCCAGACATGTGTTGGGGGCCCGCCTGAGGTCCACCTGAGGCGGAACCCCGACTACCCAGGATGTAGGGACAGCCCTTGTCCTCCTCAGGCGGATCCGCTCGGACAGGGTTCAACCCTGTCCCTGCAGGGGCCAAGCCCCTCAACCCTTCATTATCACCGATTTTCATTCTCATTTACCCTTAGACACCTGCCTTATTTTAGACACTCCGGTTATCTCATTGTATATTTATATTCAATTTGTTACGGCGGAATTGGACACCTGGGCACCCATGTCAAAAGTGTCTAAAAATGTCAAATCTGTCCACTGTGTCAAACGGGGTGATGGTGGCGAGGGCGGGGTTTACTGCCCCTTGTGGCCGATGGTGAGAGCCTCGGTGAGGAAGTCCACGCGGGTGCAGCCCGCGGCCTTGAGCCAAGAGCCCATGGTGGACTGGGGATAGCTGTCGCCCCGGTCGGTGGCTACCAGCATATTGACGGCGAAGATTGCGCCCCAAAGTGGTTCAACGCCACTCTCCTTGATTGGGACCTCGTTGATGACGATGCGGCCTCCGGGCGTTGTGGCCTCGAAGGCCCTGCCGAGAAGGGCGAGGTTACGCCCCTCGTCCTCGATGTGGAGAACGTTGGAGATGAAGACGAAGTCGTATGGACCGCCCAGGTCAAAGGCCTCATCTTCGTAAAAATCGCCGCCCCGAAGCGTAATCCGCTCGCTCATGCCGTGCTCTTCCACGTACTCACTGGCCGTCTCAAGGGTCTGGGCCCGATCTATGAGCACGGCCTTTAGAGAGGGGGAGGCCTGGCAGAATGCGATGGAGTAGCTGGCCGCGCCGCCCCCCAGGTCGAGCATTGAGGTGGCTCGCTCCAGCCCGAGCAGGGGAGCGATTTCGCCGGCCTCGTCGAAGTGGTAGGCGTGCATGGCCCGGGTGAAACGGCGATTCCGCTCCGGGTCGTCCATGATTTTGGGGGCTTCATAAGGTTCGCCGCGAAGGATTGATTCGAGCCCGGTCCAGCTATCCCACAGGTTGCTGTGGATCCGCAGGCCGTCGCCACGGTACTGGGGGCTCGTGGTGACTAGGTGGCGCTGGGTGAGAGGGGTGTTACGGTAGCGGCCGTCCTGTTTCTCGATTACCCCGAGAGCAGCCAGGGCGTTCAAGACGATGACGTAGGCCCGATCCGTACCTCCGAAGCTTGCGGCCACCTCCTCGGCCGTCGCCCCTTCATCCTCAAGGTGGTCGAAAATTTCCAGCTCAGCGGCCGCAATGATAATCCTGGCGGCCATGAAGCCCCTGCTGAGCTCGGAGAGGTCGTCCCACGTCTCAAGAGCGGCCATCGGGTGTGTTCCTCCAGAAAGTAGGCGGGGCGCTTGAAGGGGGTTATACCACCGGCTCGGCGCATCTACAAGGCGTGGAAAAAGAACGATTAATGATTAATGGCGAGAAGATGTGGAGAAGCGGTGGAAAAAACCCTTGACAGGGCGACCAGGCTGGGTATAATTGGGAATTGCCCTCGGTCAAATGAATACTGTGGCAGGGGGTGGGAGTTCAACCTTCTTTAAGCGCACCTTCTTCGGTTGGATGATGGAGGGAGTCCCCTGCCACAGTATGTTGTATTCTCTATATATAATAACCACTACATCTTGGGTTGTCAAGCCTTTTTCTCTTTTTTTCCGTGATTTTCCGAATAATTTTTCCCGCCTGCTATTTCAGTACGTTAGACCCCACCGAGCTAAAATACATTCTAATTCAACCAGACCGGGTGATTGCGTGAGAGCGGCAACTCACCCCATCGCTGCTTGAGGCTAAGTCTCGCTGGCGAGCTCGCGGAAGGTCGCCAAGACCTTTTTGGGGTAGCGCGTGGAGCGGGTATTGCCGCTGTAAGCCGCCAGGGCGGCGGTCATGGTCTCGTGGCGCTTCAGGTAGTAATTGAGGATGTAGATGCCTGCCCGGATGTTCGTGTCGATGTCGAAGAGCTCCCTGTAGGAGACGCCAAGGGTTTGGGCCCACACGGAATGGCGGACCTGCATGAGCCCGACGGCCTGCTTGGGGCTCACCGCTCTTGGGTCGCCGCCGCTTTCCACCTGGATGAGGGCCACCACCAGCTCGGGAGCGATGCGGGTGGCTTGCGTGTGGCGGTGGATGCTGGCGGCCGTCTCAAGGGCCAGGTCGACCGGCATCTGGAGGTCGTCATGGAGCATCTTGGCCGTATCGAGCAGGGGATAGAGCCACGACGTCAGCAGGGATGGTTGGGCCATGAGCCCCGGGGAGCCCTTAGAAGACCCGGATACGAGAGAGTACTTGAAGTCCGTGTTGAAGGGGACGAGGAAGGTGGCGAAAAGACCCAGGGAAACGGCCGCGAGGGCAATCACACCGACGGGTCGCTCTTCCATCGCTCAATACTACTTCGAGGTTCCACCTTTGTCCTTTACAGTGAGATCGAGCTCGAGCTGTTCGCGCCGGCGCCGTTCCTCGTCGTTCCACTTTTGGATTTCCCGGCGCTCGGCCTCCTCGATCGCCTGGAGGGCCGCTTCTCGCTGGCTGGTGAGCTTCGCCTCTTCAGCCTGGCGCCGCCGCTCCTCGGCCTCCCGCGCTAGCTGGTCACGCAAGCGGCCCAGCTCCGCCTTCAGATGCTGTCCGTCGCGCCTAGCTTGCTCGATTCCACGCTCCAGATTCTCTTTCTTCAACTTATCCAGCTCGAGCTGGAGGCGGTCGGTCTCGGCCTTCTCCAGGTCCAGGTCGAGTTCAGATTGGCGTGCAAGCTCCAAATTCCGGCGTTCCTCGGATGGAAGCTTGATGAAGGTGATGTTAACCTCCGCTTGGTCCTGTGCGCCATCGGTGGCGCGGGCGACCGCGGATATTTTATTGAGGCCGTTTTGCACCGGCACCAACGCTCGAAAGCTCCCGTCTGGCCCCGATTTGACCCGCAGGGCCCTCTGTCCGGTAGTGACATTGACAACCTCGACACGGTAGAGGTCGATGAGGTTGATGCCCGGAAGGACTGTAATGATGTCGGCGGGGTCGGGCACCGGGGTGAACCGTCCGCCCGTCACCCGTGCAACTTCTTTGACCGTGAAGGGTTCGCTGAGCGCCTCCCTGCCCAAGGCAAAGGTGTGGGCCCTTATCCCGAACCGGCCGGCCACCTCGGCCGCTTCCACTGCGAGCTTAACATCCCCTGGGTCCATTCTGTGGCTGCCCACGGGGAAGGTTGGAAAGCCGTCGGTGAGCAGGAGGATGACCTTATGGGCGTCTCTGCGGGGCACGGAGCCGCTTCCTGACAGGCCCGTCAGCTCTTTAATGGCCACCCGGATTCCCTCTGCGATGTTGGTGCCGCCATACGGTCCGCCTCGCTCAACCTGGCCGAGGGCGACCCGGGCCAGCCTAAAGTTGTTCGTAAGGGGTTGCTCGAGGTAGGCGTCAGGGGTGGCAGGGTTGGCCAGGTAGGTCCGGTTGCCGCCCTTACCCGTCCCGGGCAGGTAGTCCCCCGCGAATGAGACGAGGGCGACCCGGGTGGTGCGGGGGTTTAGCTGGGAGATGAGCTTTCTTGCCGCCAGGACCTCGGCAGCCAAGATGCTGTCGCCGGGGTCAGCGGTGGCCTCTATTCTTACGCCGAAGACGCTAATGACCGCCGTGGGGCGGGAAGTGAGCCCGACGATACCGTTTCCGTTGACGTCTACGCCCGACGATTTGCTGGTGCTCCCAGAGGTGTCGATGAGTATCGCTATGTCAAATGCGGGGGCTTCCTCACCTCGCGCATAGGCGTGGCCCCCGACGAAGATCACATCCCGGGGCTCGGAAATGGTCTCCCCGTCTCTAGGGTCATTAATACTCACCCTGACGGTGGTAGCGGCCCGGGCGGTGGGAGCGGCGATAGGCGATAGCCCCCCGGCGAGCAGGAGAACAACTGTGAGGGCTACTGCAAGGTAGCGGTGCACCGATTTTCCATCCCCATGAACGGAGGCTTGCAAGGACTCTTCATCCCCGTAAGGGTTTGATGCGTATCTTATTTTTCAGCTTTTCTTTCTCGACGTTAAGACTCGTGATTTGGTGGTCCAGCTTCTGGAGGCGCTCGTTTTTTTCCGCAAGTTCTTTATCGGAGAAGCAGCCGATGCTCTCAGCTTTTAGACGCTCTTCTCTATGTCGGGCGATGGTCACTTCAAGCTCTGCAATCTTTCTGCGCGTCTCTTCCAAAACTCCCCCCTAACCCTTTTAGAGAAGAGACACTTCTGCAATATTCTATCAGGTATCACACCTGCAGGCTATGTTTTTTTTGGCCGGTTGAGGTTTTCTGAAGCATGATCAAGGAGGCCCGATTGCGATGGCGTTGGCCTTGCCCATGCTTTGACCCTCTATGGTAAATATCCTACAATGCCCGTAGGATACGGTTTACGACCCCTTAGACCCACGGGTCGGCCAGACCGTTTAAGGACGGGAGAGGCCGATGCACGTAATGACCTCCAAAAAGAGCGTGAAGAGCCTGGTGGTGGAGAGGGTGGCGCCCGATATTCTTCGCCTTCTTGAGGCGGCGGGCAGCGCCGCCGAGGCCGAGGGGATGGCCGCCTACGCCGTTGGGGGCCTCGTGCGCGACCTCTTCATTGGCATTGAGAACGACGATGTGGACATCGTAGTCGAGGGCGACGGCCTGAAGGTCGCCGGTAGCATGGCGGCCCTGCTGGGAGCCCGGCTCCAGCCTCACGAGCAATTCGGGACGGCCGTCCTGCTCCTGCCCGATGGCTTCCGGCTGGACGTCGCCACGGCCAGGGTGGAATTCTACGAATATCCTGCCGCACCGCCGGTGGTTGAGGCGTCGTCGGTGAAGGACGACCTATTTAGGCGGGACTTCACCATAAACACCCTGGCAATCAAGCTCAACGAACCGGACGCCTTCCACCTGGTGGATTGTTTCGAGGGCCGGCGAGATATCGAGGAGCGGACCATCAGTGTGCTCCATGAGGCGAGCTTTGTCGAGGACCCTGCGAGGGTCTTCAGGGCCATCCGGTTTGAGCAGCGCCTCGGTTTCTCCATCGGCCGCCAGACCCTTGCTCTCCTCAATGAGGCCGTGGTCGGGGACTTCGTAGGCCGGCTTGCTCCGGCCAGGCTCGCAACCGAGCTTCGCTACATGTTGGAAGAAAAGCAGCCTCTGAAAATGGTCCGGCGGATGGCCGAGCTCGACGTGCTACGCTTCATCCATCCCTCCTTTGCCGGACCCAGCGAGGAGCGCCCTATCCTCCAAAGCCTCGAGGAGGTGATGGCGTTGGACGGGCTTAACGACCTCGACTTACCCCTGGAGCGATGGTTCATCTACCTCCTGGCCCTGTTGGACCCCCTGCCGGCCGAGGAGGCCAGCGCGGTCGGCCATCGGCTGGCACTGCCGGAGCGGCTCCAGGAGGCGCTGGAGCGATTTTGGGACCAGCGCACCCGTGTGGCCGACGTCGTGGAACGCGAGCCGCCGCCGAGGCCGAGCGAGGTCTACCGCGCCCTGGAGGATGTGGCGCCCGAAGCCCTAATGGTGCTCATCGCTCGAACGGATAAAGAAGAAGCACGCCGCCGGCTCTCCCACTATCTCACGAAGACCCGAACGGTGGAGCCGGCAATTGGTGGAGAGGACCTCATCGCCATAGGGTTTGAGCCGGGCCCCCGCTTCAAGGAGATTCTCGAGACTGTCCGGGACCGCCGAATCGACGGGGAGCTTAAGACCAAGGACGAGGAAATTGCCTTCGTCCGGGAGACCTACGGGCCCCCGCCGCGTTGACAAGGTCCTGGAGCCTTTTTATAATTCAGCATTTATGGTTTGGCACGCGGGTGAGGGATTAATTCGATGAACTGGGACACGGTCATCCAGAACATCATCATCCAAGGACCGCCCTTCCTGATGGCCATCTCGTGCCACGAGGCGGCCCACGGCTGGATGGCCGAGAGGCTGGGCGATGATACCGCCCGTATGCTGGGCCGGATTACCCTCAATCCGCTCAAACACTTAGACCCTATGGGCACGCTGGTCTTCTTCCTCACCATGGCGACTATGTCGATCGGGTTTGGGTGGGCGAGGCCCGTCCCCGTGACCAGCCGGAAGTTCCACAACCCCCGGCGAGACTGGCTCTGGGTGGCTCTTGCGGGCCCTGTGGCCAACCTGGTGCTGGCGGCCTTGAGTGCCGTAGGGCTCCACGTTCTGAGCGGAGCGGTAGGCCCCTCCACGCTGGCCGCCCGGGGGAGCATCGTGGTGCCGGTCGCCCTCATGCTCCGGATGAGCGTCTACATCAACGTCCTGCTGGCCATATTCAACCTCTTGCCCGTCTATCCCCTCGACGGCAGCCACGTGCTCGAAGGGCTGTTGCCGCTGCGCCAAGCGGCCCACTTCAGCCGGCTCAAACCCTACGGCTTCATGATTCTCCTGGCGCTTATCTTTACCGGCTTTATCGATAAGATTCTCTTTCCCGTGGTCTTCCTGGTCACCCGGATGATGGCGGTCTGACCAGGGCCGAAGCGGCGGTCTCTATGAGCAAGAAACGAGTCCTTAGCGGGATGCAGGCCTCCGGACGGCTCCACCTGGGCAACCTCCTCGGGGCGCTGGACAACTGGACCCGCCTACAAGAGAAATTCGACTGCTATTACTTCATCGCAGACTGGCACGCGCTTTCGGCCAGCTACCAGGACACCCACGAGATTCGCCCCAACATCGAGGAGATAGCAATAGACTGGCTGTGCGCCGGCATCGACCCGGAGAAATCGACCCTCTTCATTCAGTCCCGGGTGCCAGAGCACGCCGAGCTCCATCTCCTGCTGTCGATGATCACCCCGGTGCCGTGGCTCGAGCGGAATCCGACCTATAAGGAAAAGCAGCAAGAGCTCGCCGACCGTGATCTTTCCACCTACGGATTTCTAGGCTATCCGGTGCTCCAGACGGCCGACATCGTCATCTACAAGGCCCACCATGTGCCCGTGGGCATCGACCAGCTACCCCACCTGGAGCTGGCCAGGGAGATTGTGCGCCGCTTTAACCACCTCTTCGGCCGGGAAGTCTTCATTGAGCCCGAAGCGCTACTGTCGGAAGCCCCGAAGGTCCCCGGCACAGACGGGCGGAAGATGAGCAAGAGCTACGACAACTGCATCTACCTGTCCGACGACCGGGAGACGGTGCGCCAGAAGATCCGGACCATGGTGACCGACCCGGCCCGGGTGCGGCGGACAGACCCGGGCAATCCCGATGTCTGCCCCGTCTTCGATATCCACAAGGTCCTCACCCCCGAGGCCGAGCGGGAGGCCTGCGCCGAGGGCTGCCGGACGGCGGCCATCGGGTGCCTCGATTGCAAGGGGGTTCTCCTGCCCCACCTCGAGGAGACTATGGAGCCCTTTTTTGAGAAGAGGGCCGAGCTGGCCTCGAAGCCCAAGGCCGCCCTCGAGATCTTCGAAGAGGGGAGCAAGCGGGCCCGCCTCGTCGCACAGGCCACCATGGAAGAGGTCCGCGAGGCGATGAGCATTTAGCTCGGCTTCTCCCGGCCCCTAGGATCACCGCCGCCATATGGACTACAAAGAGACCCTGAACCTTCCCAAGACCGCCTTTCCCATGCGGGCGAACCTCCCCGTGCGGGAAAACGAGATTCTCGCCCGCTGGGAGGCCATGGACATCTACCGGGTTCTCAGGGAGGCGTCCGCCGATCGGCCCACCTACATCCTCCACGACGGGCCGCCGTACGCCAACGGGCACATCCACATCGGGCACGCCCTCAACAAGATTCTCAAGGACATCATAGTCAAGATTAAGCAGATGGAGGGCTTCGACGCCGTCTACGTCCCCGGTTGGGACTGCCACGGGCTGCCAATCGAGCACCAGGTAAAACAGGAGCTAGGACCACGGCTCGAAGAGCTTTCCAAAACCGAGGTCCGCAAGCGGTGCCGGGCCTTCGCCGAGAAGTTCGTCGCCATCCAGCGTGAGGAGTTCAAGCGCCTGGGGGTCTTCGCCGATTGGGACGCCCCCTACCTAACGATGGATGCAGGCTACGAGGCCACTATCATTCGGGAGTTCGGCCGCTTCGTCGAACGGGGGAGCGTCTACCGCGGGCTGAAGCCGGTTCACTGGTGCACTAGCTGTGTGACGGCGCTGGCCGAGGCCGAGGTGGAGTACGACGACCGTACTTCCCCCTCAATTTACGTCAAGTTCCCCGTCGAGGGCGACCTCGGCCGGTGGTTTCCCGATGCGGCCGATAGAGCTGCCTTCGTTCTCATCTGGACGACGACGCCCTGGACCCTCCCTGCCAACCTGGCCATCTGCGTCCACCCCGACCTGGAGTACACGGCCGTGGAGATCGACGAAGAAGTGTGGGTCATGGCCGAGGGGCTGAAGGCGGAGGTCCTCAAACGGGTGGCAGGCGCTACCCCGGCTGAACTTGGCACGGTCAAGGGTTCGGCCCTGGAAGGCCTCGTCTGCCGCCATCCCTTCTACCAGCGGCCAAGCCCGATCCTGCTCGGCGAACACGTGACCCTGGAGCAGGGGACCGGGTGCGTCCACACAGCCCCGGGCCATGGTCATGATGACTACGAGGTCGGGCTACGCTACGGCCTCGAGGTCTACAACCCGGTGGACGACCACGGCCGCTTCGTCCCGGAGATGGAGCTCTTCGGGGGACTCAATGTCTGGGAGGCCAACCACGGCATCATTGAGCGCCTCAGGGCCGACGGCCACCTCATCGCGGCCGATGAAGTCACCCACTCCTACCCCCATTGCTGGCGGTGCAAGGAGCCCATCATCTTTCGCGCTACTGCCCAGTGGTTTATCTCCATGGACCATGAGGAGCTTCGCCGTAAGGCCCTGGAGGAGATCCGCCAAGTGACGTGGATTCCCGCCTGGGGCGAGGAGCGCATATACCAGATGGTCGAGCGGCGACCGGACTGGTGTATCTCCCGTCAGCGAGCCTGGGGGGTGCCTATCACGGCGCTATACTGCGAGGCCTGCGACGAGACGGTCCTGTCGAAGGAGCTGGCTGAGCACGCAGCAGCCCTCGTGGCCGAAGAGGGGGCCGACGCCTGGTTTGAGCGCCCCGTGGCCGATCTCGTCCCTTCGGGGCTCGCCTGCCCGGCCTGCGGAGCTGCGGACTTTCGCAAGGAGGAGGACATCCTCGATGTATGGTTCGAGTCGGGGGTGAGCCACGCGGCGGTCCTCACCGGCGAGCGGCGCCTGGACTGGCCGGCCGATATGTACCTGGAGGGAAGCGACCAGCACCGGGGGTGGTTCCACAGCTCCCTGCTCGCAGCCGTGGGCACGCGCGGCGGGGCCCCCTATCGGTCGGTCCTCACCCACGGCTACGTGGTCGACGGCGAGGGCAAAAAGATGTCGAAGAGCGCGGGAAACGTCATCGCCCCCCAGGAGATCATCGAGCGCTACGGGGCAGAGATTCTCCGCCTCTGGGTGGCCTCGGAGAACTACCGCGACGACGTGCGCATCTCCGAGGAGATTCTCACTCGATTGACCGAGGCATATCGCCGCATCCGCAATACGTGCCGGTTCCTCTTGGCGAACCTCTATGACTTCGAGGCGGCCCGCGATGAGGTTCCGTACACAGAGCTGCCCGCCATGGAGCGCTACGTCCTCCACCGGCTTCAGCTCCTCGTGGAGCGCGTCGGCAGGGCTTACGCCCGTAACGAGTACCACCTCTTTTACCATGCATTTCACAATTGGTGTGTGCTAGACCTCTCCTCCTTCTACCTCGACGTTTTGAAGGACCGGCTCTACTGCGACGAGGCGGCTTCGCCGGCCCGGCGCGCGGCCCAGACGGTCTTGAGCGAGGTCCTCTCGACGATGGTCCGTCTCATGGCCCCTGTGCTCGCCTACACGGCCGAGGAGGTCTGGGAGCATATGGCCCCGGCTCTCCAGACGGCCGAAAGCGTCCACCTGGCTGCCTTGCCGGAGGTCGAGCCAGCCTACCAGGACGAGACGTTGGCAGCCACGTGGGATACACTGCTCGCCGTCCGCAGCGAGGTCACCAAGTGCCTGGAAGGGGCACGGAGCGACAAAGCCATTGGAAGCTCCCTAGAAGCGAAGGTTATCATTGGAGCCGACGGCACTCTTAAGAAACTCTTGGAGGCGCACCGGGACCAGTTGCCGGAGATCTTTATCGTCTCGGCCGTCGATCTGGCCGCTCCCGATTCCGTCCCGGATGCTGCGATGCGAAGCGACGAGATAGCCGGGCTCGCCGTGGCCTGGGAGCGGGCGCCCGGCAAGAAGTGCGAGCGCTGCTGGGTATTCAAAGAGGATGTGGGCTCCTCAACGGACCATCCTACCCTCTGCGGCCGCTGTGTGGACCGCCTACGTGCCGAATGATGTGTTGTCTGTGGCGATGCCCCGCGCCCCCCTAATCCGCCCGCTGCTCATCGCCGCCCTGATCGCGGGGCTCGATCAGCTCGTTAAGGCCGCCGTGGCGTCTCGTCTCGACCTGTTCGAGGTCATCGTCATCGTACCCGGCCTGGCGAACCTCACCTACATCCGAAACACGGGGGCCGCCTTCGGCCTATTGAGCGGGCTCGATCCGGCCTATACTCAACCCATCTTCATTGGGGCCACAGCCCTGGCCGTCGTGGCCCTCGGCTACCTCTACATGACCGCGCCTCCCGGCCACGCCTGGACCCGCTGGGGAGTCGCCTTAGTCCTGGGCGGGGCCGTCGGCAACCTCATCGACAGGCTCCGCCTCGGTGAGGTCATCGACTTCATCGACCTCTACCGGGGCCCCTACCACTGGCCCGCCTTCAACGTGGCCGACAGTGCCATCACTATCGGTGTCGCCCTCATTCTGCTTGAGAGCTTCGTTCGGAGGGAGCGGGTCGAAGGAGGATAGCGTCGGTGGGTGACGAGGGCAGGTCGGTCGTGTTGGAAGCCGGAGCCGAGGCCGAGGGCCAGCGCCTAGACGCTTATCTGGCGAGCCACCCCGCCGTAGGGCTCTCACGGGCCCGCCTCAAGAGGCTCATCCAAGACGGGGCGGTTACCGTCGGCGGCCAGACCGTCAAGCCGAGCCGACCGATGCGAACCGGCGAAACCGTCTCTATATCCATGCCCGCGCTAAAGCCTCCCTCCGTGGAGCCAGAGGCCATCGCCCTCGAGGTCTTCTACGAGGACGGAGACCTCCTCGTCCTCAACAAGCCTGCCTCGATGGTGGTCCATCCCGCAGGGAGGGTGCGCTCCGGAACCGTCGTCAATGCCCTCCTCCACCACTGCGCCGGGGGTCTTTCGGGAATCGGCGGGGTCGAGCGGCCGGGCATCGTCCACCGCCTTGACAAGGAGACCTCGGGCCTGCTTATCGCCGCGAAAACCGACCGCGCCCACGTGAGCCTAACCGAGCAGTTCGCTGGAAGAAAAGTGGAGAAGCGCTACCGGGCGATTGTCCTCGGGTTGGTCGAGGCTAACGAGGGTGAGATCGATAAGCCCATCGGCCGCCACCCGACGGATCGCAAGCGGATGGCCGTCGTCGAAGGGGGCCGGGAGGCACTCACCACCTTACGTGTCATCGAGCGTTTCGACGCTCACACCCACCTGGAGGTCGCCCTGCGGACGGGCCGGACCCATCAGATTCGCGTCCATCTGGCATCCGAAGGCCACCCCGTCCTCGGTGACCTGATTTACGGGGGTCGGCGAGGACGGCAAGCCGGCGGGGAGCCCTTCATCGGGCGTCAGGCGCTCCACGCCTGGCGCCTTGCCTTCAACCATCCCGTCGACGGGCGCCGGATGGCCTTTGAGGCGCCCCCGCCGGAGGACTTCGAAGAGGCCCTCCGTCGCCTGAGTAGCTCTCATGACGCCGGCCGCTGACACCCACCGGACCCCCGCCTCCACGTGGTGGTGGTACGGGACGGTCATCGTGGCCGCCTCCTTCGCCATCTTCACGGTTGTCTACGGCGTTCGGCTCTCCTTCGCGATATTCTTCGTGGCGCTCCTCAAGGAGTTTGGCTGGAGCCGGACCCTCCTGGCAGGGGTATTCTCGCTCGGCACCCTCATCTTTGGGTGCGCTTCACCGGTTGTGGGCATCCTGCTCGATAAGCACGGCGCCCGGCGGGTGATGCTCGTGGGGACGGTCTTGATGGGGACGAGCCTGCTGCTTTGCAGCCGCGTAAGCGCCCTATGGCAGCTCTACCTCCTATACGGGGTGGTCCTCTCAGTGGGGATCGGGTTTTTAGGCCTCGTCCCCCATGTGGGCCTTCTCTCCCGCTGGTTCGTACGCCGGTTCAGCTCGGCCATAGGCATCGCTTCGGCGGGCGTTGGGATCTCGATGCTGGCCTTTGGACCCCTCGTGCAGGTCATCATCGACCGATTCGGATGGCGGTGGGCCTTCGTGGCCCTGGCGTGTTTCGTGGGCGCCGTTGTGGCGCCCCTTGTGCTCTGGGTGCTGAAGGAAACGCCTGAAGAAGTAGGCCGAGGCCCCGACGGAGAGCCCCTGGGAGCCGAGAGGGAGGACTCGGACACCGACGATGCGGAGGAAGAATGGACGCTGGCGCGGGCCGCCACAACCGTCCCATTCTGGGCCCTGGTCGGCTGCTTCTTCTTCACACCCCTGGGGATTTTCCCCATCGTCGTCCACCACGTGGTCTATCTCGTCGATGCGGGGTTTTCGGCCCTATTTGCCGCCACCATTTTCGGCTTCCAGGGCCTGATGAGCGCTGTGGGTAAGATGACCATCGGCTACCTGGCCGACCGGCTCAGCCGCCCGGGCGCCATTCTGCTATCTTTTGGACTTTCGGCTGCGGGCATCCTGGTGCTGCTGACGGTGCGCGACCCGTCGGATGTCTGGCGAGTCTACCTCTTTGCCGCCGCCTTCGGCTTTGCCCTGGGGACGCGTGGCCCCCTCGTCTCGGCGGCCACGGCGGACCACTTCCGAGGCAAGCGCTTCGGCACAATCTACGGTTTCGTCCACTTCGGAAACGGCGTGGGGGGCGCCTTGGGACCACTTTTGGCCGGCTACCTCTTCGATGTTTCAGGCTCCTACGCGCCTGGCTTCCTCATCGCCTCCGCGTGCTTGGTCGTGGCCGCCGGGACGCTGCTGCTGGCCGTCCGCTGGCCCCGGGCGACCCTCCGGACGGCTTCCTGATGGCCTACCTCACGCTCAGGCCGGCTGCCGTTCTGGACGAGGAATCCTTCGAGGAGTTCCTCGGAGACCTGGCGGAGCGGCCGGCCCGGCCGGGTGAAGAGGCGATAATCGATTGCACGGCGGTCCAGTTCGTCGACCCCTTCGGCATGGTGGGCCTGCTCGAAGTCGGCCGCCTGCTCGCCCGCCAAGGGGTTCGCTGCACTCTCAAGGTGCCTGCCTCCCAAGACATGGAAAGCTACCTGGAGCGGATGGAGTTCTTCCGCCATGCTCAGGCCTATTTCCACCTCCAGCGCCAAGAATCCCTCTTTCCTTCTCAACCTACCCGCTCATCCGCGTCGGACATCCTTCTGGAAATTACCCCCATCGTCCGCTCCGACGACGTCCACCAAGTGGTGGAGACGGTGCGCGAGCGGGCCCGGACCATCCTGGAGCGCCACCTCCGCTACCCCAAGGAGGCCATCGACGGCTTCTGCGTGTCGCTGGCCGAGCTCTGCCAGAACATCGTCGAGCACAGCGAAGACGCCGGTTTGGTGGGTATTCAGAAATACTTCTTCGCCCGCCGCCTGGGGCGGAACGCCGTCAAGATCGCTGTTATGGACCTGGGGGTGGGTATACGTCGCTCTCTGGAGGAGCGGCTGGTGGCCCAGTTCGGCTCGGCGTGGGGCGACCTCCTCGCCCTGGAGCGGGCCCTCTTCCACGGGGCGAGCCGCTACGACGATGTCGGCCGAGGCCACGGCCTGGCCGCCGTTCGCAGATTCGTGACCCGCTGGAAGGGCAAGCTCGTCTTAAGAAGCGGCACCGCCCGCCTGAGCCTAATCCCCCCGTGGGCCCGGGGGCGGGCCAAAGCCGAGGGGCTGCCCGCCTTCCCCGGCACCCAGATCGCCATGATCCTGCCCGAAGTTATCTAGGGGCGCGCATTCTAAAGTAAGAGGACCTAATCGTGCCGTCCCATTCGTTGACAACTCTCGGCGACCCCATTAAAATGAACGTGTTATGCTATCTCGTCGAGGTCTCATAGGCAGCCTCTGCCGCTTGCTCTTCACCCTGGCTGCGCTCATCGTTCTCGCCGCGCCGGCCGCCGCCCAGTCTACCCAGCCTCCTGAGGACAAACTTAGGGCCACCGTCGCCAAATGGGAGCAGGCGGTCAAGGAGAATCCTACCGACGCGACCCTCCGGGTCAACCTGGGGGCCGCCTACGCCGCCACGGGGAGGCCCGGCAAGGCGATCGGCCAGTTCAAGCGGGCCATCGCTCTCAATCCCTCCATGGTCGAGGCCCAGGTCAACCTCGGAGTAGCCTACGCCCGCGCGGGAGACCCCGACAAAGCCATCGCAGCCTTCAATGAAGCCATTCGTACCAACCCCTCCTTCGCCACCGCCCACGCCAACCTAGCAGGGCTCTACGAGGAGCAGGGAGCCCTTGAACAAGCCCTGAAACACTACGAGAAGGCCGCGGCTATCGACCCCGACGGCCCAGAAGCCCACTTCTTCTTGGGCCGGGTCTACCTCAAGAAAGAGCAGTGGGCCGAGGCTCTCGCCGCCAACCGCCGGGCCCTGGAGCTCGACGACTCCCTCCATGGCGCTTACAACAACATGGGGCTCGCATACCGAAGCCTCGGGAAGCTCGCGGAGGCCCGTCAAGCCTACCGACGCGCCATCAAGATCAATCCCAACTACGTGGATGCCTACTACAACCTGGCTCTCTCCTACGAGTACAACCCCCAAGGGGTGCGGTACGGCCAGGGTGCCGACCTCAAGCAGGCCAAGCAGCTCTACCGGAAGGTCTTGGCCCTTAAGCCATCCATGGCCGAGGCCCACCTCAACCTGGGGGCGGTGGCCGCTGACCAAGGCAAGATGAAAGAAGCCCTCTCCAGCCTCAAGCGGGCGATTGAGATCAAGCCGACCCTCACTGAGGACCATGCCCGGGCCTGGGACAAACTGGGGGAGGTCTACTTCAATCTGGGCCGGTATGCCTCTGCAATCCGGGCCATCCGGAAGGCCATCGCCTTGAATCCCGGCTACGCAAAGGCCCACGCGAACCTCGGCCGCACCTACCTCGAGCAGCAGCGCCTCGAAGACGCCGCCCGCGAGTATCGGACCGCCACCCGCCTCGACCCGGGCTTAGTCAAGGCCCGAACCAACCTGGGGGCCATCTACGCCAGCTTGGGCCGTCTCGATGATGCCATCGGCGAGCTGGAAGAGGCGGTGGCCATCAACCCCGACCACCGGGAGGCGCACACAAACCTCGCCATCATCTACCACTTCACCAAGCAGCTCGACAAAGCCCGCGCCCACTTCAAGCGGGCCGAGGAGCTAGGCTACCGCTTCCACCAGGAGACGGGCGAGGCCCTCAAGGAGGCGACCCCCAAGCGCCGTCGCTGAGGCCCCAGGCGGCTCGGCCTTGCCTTCCTCGCCCGCCCGACCTAGACTCAATAATACCGGGAAGCCTACACACTCGAAGCAAAGGAGCGCGCAGCCATGCCCCATATCGTTATGTACCATAAAGACCATTGACCCTACTGCATGCGGGCCGAGCAGTTGCTCGCCAAGAAGGGCTTCGACATAGATGAGAAGATCGACATAGTGGCCGAGCCCGACCGCCGCCAGGCGATGGTTGAGGAGACGGGTCGCCAGACTGTGCCGCAGATCTTTATCGACGGCCACCACGTTGGCGGATATGACGACCTCAAGGCCCTGAACGACGCAGGCAAGCTAGATGAGATGCTGGGGACGGGCTAGGGGTCATACCCATTGTCCGCCCCTGCCGATTGAGAAGCGCGGTGCACGACGACGTCAGGCGGTTTTTGGAATGCGGTGGGGTGAGAACGGACGAGCCCGCCCTCACGGCCTCGATCGAGGCCGTGCTTACGCGTCTCCCTGAAAAGATACGGGCCGCCCTGCTGGCCGTCCGGCCATTTGTTGACGAGCGGACCGGCGAGGAAGGCTTCGAGACCCACTGCGTCTTCGACGTGGACGATGGGCTGGGGCAAGAGGCATCAACGACCCGTTGGCGACCCCTGCTCGTCAAGCGCGGCAAGGCCCAGCTCCTCTTCAACCCTAAAGTTGCGACGTACGAAGAAGACCACAGGTTATGGGTCGTCGCCCGTGAGGTCGCCCGCTACTACCTGGGCCACCAGGAATTCGGGGCCTCAAGCGGCCCCGACGAGCCCGACCGCCTCGCCGAGGAATGGGGGTTTAAACTCTATCGTGAAGGAGGGGGTTGAGGGGTAATCTCGAACCCCACTAACTGGAATATATACGTCTGTTGTAAATACGACCTGCCACCCGAGGAGATTGCCGTCGTCGAGGCATCGCTTTCTCCCTAACCCACCGCCGCCCCCTCCACCTCTAGGGCGAGCTCGACGGCCTCATCCCCGTTTGGCCGTTTCGGTAAGGTGTCTGGGTCCGGGGCGACCCCGACTACCCTAAATTTGGGTAGCTCATCCGCCTTAGGTCCGCCTAAGGCGGAAGGCGGGACTACCCAATGTGTGAATAGTTTAATTGCTACGGGGAATATCGAGTATTGGCTCTACTTCTTCTTCCGAGGCCGGCCTCTTCGCCTGCGTTTTTCTTCTTTGAGATAAAATGCGACCTTGTTGCCGGAGGCTTTAATTGTCAGGTTATACCCCTCGGCTTTCGCGGCGCGCCGGAGGTCCGAGCGCACCGTCTTGATATCTTCGCCCCGCCCCAAGGTTAAAACGCCGCCCGTCTTTGAATCCAACTTTTTGAGGTGTTTTTTATACTGCTCCAGGGCTTTCAATTTTGCGGGAGAAAGACCCGCTACGGCTTTGAGCTTTTCGACAGGAACGGTTTCAAACTTCGCCATTGTTTTTCCTCCTATATTCGCCAAAAAAATTCGGGAAAAATTGCCATTGCCTATTTAATATCACATTCGACACGTTTTTTGCAAAAATTTATTGAAGAAATTTTATGTTCCCTTCGGAAGAGAAAAAACGTGGAAAAAGTAGTAATTTAGCTTTGTAAGATTATTTTTCCGAACCTACAATACTTTTTTCCCTAACTATTTGACCCCTCGAAGGTGAAATATTCCCGCGACTGAAGGGTGTTAGGCGGCCGAGGGATGCCGGTCGACCTGGAAAGGCGCCAGATCCACCGACGGGGTCTCATCGAAGAGGAGCTCCTTCAACGCCCGGGCGGTTATCGGGGCCAGCAGGATGCCGTTACGATGGTGGCCCGTCGCCACGGCGAGGCCTTCCACTCTAGGGTCCCATCCCAGGTAGGGCAGCAGGTCGGGCGGACACGGCCGAAGCCCCGCCCAGGCCCGCCGGAAGGGGGCCTCGCCCAAAGCCGGGCAGACCCCGACGGCGCCGCTCAAGATTGCGGCCATGCCGGCGGGTGTGGGCTCGATGTTGAAGCCGACCCACTCCTCGGTGGTCCCAAGTATCACCTCTCCTCCGAGGCGGGGCACCACGTAGGCCTGGCTGGAGTAGATGACGTGCCGGACAGGTGGAGGCGAGACCTCCAGGCCCAATAGCTGGCCCTTGACGGGCTCCATCGGGAGGGTGAGCCCCGCCGTCGCCGCGAGTTCGCTCGCCCAGGGGCCCGCGCAGTTGATCGTCACCCCGGCGTGGACGGGGCCCGAAGGTGTCGCGACCCCGATGACCCGCCCGCCGTCGACGAGCAATTCGGTCGCCGGCCGATCGGGATGGATTATTGCTCCGCACCCCTCGGCCGCCTGGGCGTAAGCCTGGGTCATCTTTCGGTTGTTTACGTGCCAGTCCTCGGGTAGGAGCAGGCCGCCGAGAATATGGGGGGATAGAGCAGGCTCGAGCTTCCGGAGCTCGTCGGCCGATACCGCCTCGCCAGGTAGCCCCGCGTCCTTTAGCCAGGCCAGCCGCTCGGCGAGGGAGGCCGCCGGTTGTCGTTGCGGTCGAACTTTCTCGTCGATGCCGACAAGCTGCCGACGACTCTGCGGCTGCGCGGCCGCGTCAAACTTCAAACGGCCGCCGGCAACGAGCCGATTGAGTTTCGCCGCCTGATCGGGGCGGAAGGAACGGCCTTGAGCCG